>JAQGHK010000164.1 GCA_028288875.1 Phycisphaerales bacterium
GGTCGCCGAGCAGATGCCGCGGGGACGTTTCCCATGGCGTGCGAGCGATGACCGTTTTCAGTAGCCCGACGGCCGTATCGCGCTGGAACGCACTGGCCAGCAATTCCGCGGCGGCCATATACGCATCAGACCGCGTCGGCGACATCGCGTCGGCGTCTTTCAGAATCGATGGCAGCTTCGCCTCATCGCCGGAGAGATAAGACAGGGCGGCCAAAGCGCCGGTGACGTCCAGCCGTTCCGGCCAAGCGGAGTGCAGCGTGGTCGCCTTCGTGACGGCGGCCGTCGATCGCGCGCGGGCGAGCGTGTTGATCTCCAGCATCGCCGCGTCGACCGAATCCGGATCGGCGGCGCGGATCGCATCAATCACGGCGTGCATGGCGCCGTCATTCCCCGACTCGGCCGCCAGGCTCGCCGTCTCACGGAGCAAATCGCGCGAGTAGGGCGTGCGCTTCTGAATCGGCGCGAGCAGGCCAGTGGCCTTGTCGCGATCGCCACGAGAAGCGCAGAAAGCGGCGGCCGCGAGGCGGGCAGGATCGTAGCCGCGATCGATCACGTCGAACGCCCGCGTGTACATCGACAGCACGGTGTCGTTCAACTGCTGAGAGTCTTTATAGGCGCTGGTGAGCGTGCCCCAGCGGTGCAGGGCGGTGGCGAAATCGGTCAGGGCCGCGGCATCTTCAAAGCCGGTCTCATCCGTCTGCCACTTGTGCAGCAGATCCTGCTGCGGATCGAGAAACCAGTGATAGGCGTTGATCGCGTCCTTGAAGCGGCCGGCCAGTTCCAGCGCTTCGCCGCGCTGGCGGTGGGCCGACCAAGAATCCGGCGTGGCGGCGAGCAGGCCGTCGATCAGCGGCAGGGCGTCGGTGTAGTTCTGTTGTTCGAGCAGCGTTTCAACGCGAAGGTTCAGGGCATCGCGATCGGCCTTCAACGGCGGGGCTGCGAGCAGCGAAAGCCCATCGGCTGATTCACCGAGGCCGATCAACGCCTTCGCGCGAAGCACGCCGACGCGGGCATCGGTCGCCGGCAGCGTGACCGTATCCGACAACGCCGCCCGAAATCGCCCGGCCGCGAGATCAGCGGCCGTCCGATCAAACCCGTCCGCATACTCCGGCACCTTCGGCCCCGGCCCGCCCTCCGGAGCAAACCGGTCCGCCCACTCATCGAGCGTCGAGCCCATGTCCGCCCGAGCGTACTGAGCGGCGAAAACCACGATCAAGAGACAAAGGCTTCGCATCACCGGAGTATACAAACGGGATGACCGTCGCGAGATTCCGGCAGTTCAGATCTTGAGAATTGGGACGTTATTCGCGCTCCACTGCGAGCAGTGCTGCCTTCGTCGGCTTCACCGCTGACGTGTTAATGCTACTTTTTGCGATTCGCAACCGGGATGAGGCGTTGGCTGCCTGGTTATTCTATCGGTTCCTAGTCAGAGGAACGGTAAATCCGTGCCGCATCGACCACGCAAATATCAATGCCACATGTTCCATACCAACAGCTGATGCGGATCTTTGGCCGTGCCTGCGAGGGCCTTGGCGTTCGTCGTAGCGGTAGCGCCAGCGGAATTCAGATATTCATAATACCAAGTACTGTAATGTGTCGACCCTGAACTGGACTTGTAATCTGCAATTTCCTGCGACGAGGTTTGGGCATGCCCGTCACACAGGAGTACGTTGGCCGCTTTTTTACGGCCATGACGCAATCCAATCGTTTGCTCATCGCCGTGAAAATCGGTCTCCGCGCTCGTTGAGGGGAGTAAAAAAACGCAGTCACGTGCAATCCCGTCAAAAAGAAGCACCGTTGTGCTCGAATCCTTTATCTTGGAGGTCTTGGTCCAACGGATTTTTGCGGCCGTCGAATTTTCGATATCGCCGAAGTACTCGTTCATCTTGATCGTTCGTATCAGGTTCGCTTCCGCGGGGAACGTTCCATAAATTGGGTCCTGTTTCACTTGCGTGTAGTTCCGAGTTTTTTGGACACCCAGCGCAAGCTGATCTTCGTATTTTGGGAGGTTACGATTCAGATAAGTATCCAAGCTATTGTACCAGGCAAGATTAGCCTGCAAGATGCCAGCAGCGACAGAGGTTGTGCTCGAACCAAGCGGTATATTCCCGTCGGCTGCTGGTTGTGGGTAAGTTTGCCTGTTCTCGTTGGTGTACATCGCAAACGCCAATCCGAGCGTTCGCAAGTTGCTCAAGCACATCACAGTTCGCGCCTGTTGGCGTGCCGAATTGAGCGCCGGGAGCAGGATGGATATCAGCAGCGCGATGATTCCAATCACAACCAGGAGCTCGACCAAGGTAAAAGCGCAAGCGCGACGGCATTGTGTTAATCGGTTCAGCATAAAATCCAACGCCGCAGCTTAACAAACGGAATTGCCGATTGCCCGAAAAATCTTGCGGGTATTTATCACCATCTGGGCAAAATCATTTCCACCGTTTTCAGGTGTTCCCGGCCGATGCTGACCGACGGCGACGTTGAACAGATCTTCAGATCGCTGGCTTACATCTCCAGGCCGCTGAGCAGAAATGGGCTGGCCATCAGGACGATGCTGGAGACGCTCATCCAGAGCAGGCTGTCGATGAAGTAGGGCACGACCATCAGTGCGATGCCCGCCATCAGTGGGACGAAGCGGACGGCCTTTTTGCCGTACATGAACATGCCCAGGCCGACGGTGCTGTAGACCATGGAGAGCAGCAGCCAGTTCATGTCCATCGGCTGATCCTTCTTAACGGCCGACCAACAGTCGCCGCTTAAGCGCTAGTCAGGAAGTTGCACACGTCGGCGTCTTTCATGACGTACGACTTGCCTTCGACGCGCATCTTGCCGGCCGCCTTGATCGCGGCTTCGGTCTTGAACTGCACGAGGTCTTCGACGCTGTACACCTCGGCGCGGATGAAGCCGCGTTCCAAGTCGGTGTGGATGACGCCGGCGGCCTGCGGGGCGGTGAAGCCTTGCTTGATCGTCCAGGCCCGCACTTCGATCTTGCCGGCGGTGTAATAGCTCTGCAGGCCCAGCAGCTTGTAGGCACCGCGGGAAAGGGTGGCCAAGGCCGGTTCTTTCAGACCGTGTGATTCCAGCATTTCCTGCCGGTCGGCTTCGGGGAGTTCGGAGAGTTCGGCCTCCAGCTTGCCGCAGACGGGGATGACGTCGCCGCCTTCAAGGGCCGCACGCTTGCGGACGACCTCGACGAGCGGGCTTTTGCCTTCGAGATCATCCTCAGCCACGTTGGCGACATAGAGCACGCGCTTGCTGGTCAGCAGGCCGAGCGATTTGATGGCGTTTTGTTCGTCGGGATTCAACTGCAGGCCGCGCGCCGGCTTGCCCTGTTCCAAAAGGGCCTTGGCTTTGTTGCAGACCTCGAGACGGGCGATCGATTCCTTATCGCCGGCGCGGGCAGTGCGGATGGCCTTATCAGCGGCGCTGGTGACGGTTTCCAGGTCGGCCAGGCAAAGTTCGGTATCAATGGTATCGATATCGCGGATCGGATCGACCGACTCATCCACGTGCGTGATGTCCGAATCTTCGAAGCAACGAACGACGTGCAGCACGGCGTCCGTTTCGCGAATGTGAGACAAAAACTTGTTGCCAAGTCCTTCGCCAGTAGCCGCGCCGCGGACGATGCCCGCAATATCAACGATGCGAACGCTGGCGAAGACCAGTTTGTCCGTCGGAATGAACGACTGAATGATCTTCAGCCGCGGGTCCGGCACGTTCACGATGCCGACATTCGGCTCGATCGTGGCGAACGGATAATTCGCCGCCAACGCGCCTGCGCTGGTGAGGGCGTTGAAAATAGTGCTCTTACCGACGTTGGGCAGACCGACGATGCCGACTTCAAGTGCCATGAGTCCGGCAAGTATAACGCAGGCGGCCGCTCGATCCCACCGTTTGGCCTAGCTGTCGATCCGGTTATGCGTTTTGATGCGTATAAATCCGTGATGATTCCGATCAAAACCAAGCGCTGGGACGACCCGACCGATGCGGACGACGGCACGCGGATCTTGGTCTGCCGTTATCGCCCGCGAGGGGTGGCCAAGGCGGACGAAACCTGGGCCGAGTGGCGTCCGGAACTGGGGCCGAGCAAAGCACTTCACGCGGCGGCCTATGGGAAGGGCGGCACCCATGCCACGTGGGAAACGTATCGCCGGGCCTATCTCAAGGAAATGTTGTCGCAGGCCCCGGCCATTGCGGTTTTGGCCAGCCGGGTGCGGCAGGGCGAGGCGATCACGCTGCTCTGCTCGTCCGCCTGCGACCGCGAAAGCCGCTGCCATCGCAGCCTGCTGCGGGAACTGATCGAACAGGCAGTTCCGGCCAAGGAATAGGGGCGACGCGTGCGTCGCCCCGGCAGAAGTCATTCGGCGCTAATTGGTGAGTGTCACAGCGCCAGCTTGGCGTGCTCACTGACCTGCGTTTTCTGCCCTGTGACGGCGGTGTAGGCCATCTTGGCAAGAACGATCGCCCGGCTGGCAGAGTCCCAATATTCCGCCATCTCCGGCGTCACCGCGATCAGCACCATGTTCGGATCTTCCGGCCCGCTGAACCAGTTCTTCCAGAGCGAACTCCAGAGTTCCTTGTTCTTGGCCTTGTCGTCCAAAATCTTCCCGCGGCCGGTCACGGTGGCCCACTCGCTGCCGCTGACGTACCCGAGAAATACATGATCATCCGCGGCCAGTTCGCCGACCTTCGCGCTGTTGCGCTCGGTTGGGAAATAAAACGTTTCCATGGACTCGGTCACTTCCGCCGTCGCCATCGGCCGGCCATGCGGGCCCTTTGGCGAATTGGTCACGAGGAAGGCTGTATGAGCCGTGCTGATGATGCGGCGGAGCGTTTGACGCTGTTCGTTTTCGGTTTTAGCGGACATTGATCACCTCTCCATAGTTGTCATAAGCCGGCCCGGCATCAGGCGTGCCAGCGGCGGCGGCCATGCGCGAGCGGGCAGCGGTCATCTGATCGAGAGCCGCGCGATAATCCGGATCATTCTTAAGGGCGGCATCGAACTGCGCCTGCCAGATTTTCGCGGCGGTCTGAGCCTTGTTCAGCCGATCTTCTGCCTTCGCCGCTGCGGCATCATTCGTTACAGCGATGTCTTCCATGTTCCGCAGCTTGGCTTTGTTATTCAGCTTTTCCGACGCGGCAGCGACCTGAGCGTTCGACGGAGCGGGCAAATTCGCTGCCGGTTCGACCGAACCCGCGGGCTGTGTGCTGGCGGGCTGAGAGGCGTTGGTTTTGCCCTGCTCGTTTTGAACGCGATCCTGCAGATCGCCTTGTTTATCGAGAGCGGTTTTGTAGGTCGGGTCTTCCCGTTTCAGCTTGTCAACGACAGCGTTTCGGGCCGCTTGATAATCCTTCTGGGCGGCAGTGGCTTCATCGGTCGCCGCAATCCATTGTGGATTGGCCTTCCATGTCGAACGCACCTTCTCGACGGCGGTCCGCAACTGCGTGCGTGCCCGATCCACTTCCCCCCGCGCCGCCGCCATGGCAGAGTTCCGCGCCGCCGCGCTGCCGTATTGAGCCGGCGCGATCGATACGATCATGAGCAACGCCGCCGCTGATCCAAACAAAACTGGTTTTAAATTCATTCGCTCTTCCATGCTTTCGTAATGTGCTGCTGCGACTCAACTGCCGCGAATCGACGACCGGACACCGTTATCGATTCGCTGTCATAGACGAGTCAAACGTGATCGCCGTCAATCTCGACTTCGTAAGCTGAACGATAGATAGCTGAATGGCACGAAGGCGTGAAATCGTCTTCACGGAATCGAAATCGCATCACCGAAATCTCCTGTTGCACGGACGCGAATCAACGAAAAGAGGCCGTCGCGGCCCACCCGCTTTTTTACGGGGACGATCGGCTGCCCGCGCTTGGTTGGATCATTACGACGGGGCCTATTGCGGAAGGAGCCGGCGTCCAGAGTGAACAGGACAGGGGCGGTGCGATCTTGATCACCATCAATTGACAACTTTAGCCGTTCGGCTACACTGCGTTGCTCAATCGCGGGGTAGAGCAGCCTGGTAGCTCGTCGGGCTCATAACCCGGAGGTCGGAGGTTCGAATCCTCCCCCCGCTACTTCTGAAGAGACAAGGACTTGCAGCAATGCGAGTCCTTTTTTCTTGCGCCAAAACGGGCAAACTGTACACAAAACTGTACACAAAAAAGGACTCGCCAAACACGGTTTTTGACCGAGGTCTGGCCATGGCGAGTTTGATCAAACGCGACGGGGGCATTTACTACCTTCAGTTCTGCGTCGGCGGCAAAGCTCGCCGCGTCAGCACCGGCACCACAAGCCTTCAGCCGGCGAAAGAAAAGCAGCGGCAGTTCGAGAGCGCGTCCCTGCGCGGCGACCAAAATTCGCTGCCGACCCGAACGCCCGTCGCTCAGGTTGTTGGCCGGTACGTCCAGCACATCCGCATCCGCAAGACGGCCAAGAGTGCCCAAACGGACGTCTATTACCTCCGCGAGGCGTTCGGCGCGATCTGCGACGAACTGACCGTTACGAGTCGACGGATCTCCGAGAAGATGAAGAAACGGCCATTGCTCCCCGGTGCCGTGCAGGACCTCCGCCGCCGAGCTGCCGTCATCGAGGCGGCCAGCTTCGAGCAAATCGAGACAGCTCACGTCAGCGCCTTCATCTCCGGCCAGGTGCAGCGGCGGGGCCTCGCCCCCAAGACCGCCAACCGCTACCGCGAAATCCTCTGCCGCCTGTTCAACTGGGCGATGGATGAGGGCGGCGTCCGGATGCCGGGCGACAAAAACCCGGTGACCAAGGTGGGGCGGTACAAGGAACACGCGCCGGAGATTCAGTTTTTGACGCTGAAGCAAATCGACGAACAGTTGAAAGCACTGCAGGACAACGTGCAGCTCCAGACGATGGTTGCCATGTTGATCTACGCGGGACTCCGTCGCGAGGAACTGCTCTGGCTCACGCATGACGATATCGACTTGAAAACCGGCACCTACGGTATGATCCGGGTGAGGGCGAAGACCATCGACGGACGATACTGGCAACCGAAGACGGCCCGCAATCGGGCAGTACCGATCAGCTCGACTCTACGAACGTACCTAAATAGGTATCCGCGACGAATCGTGCCGGGTGGGTGGCTGTTTCCGTCGCCGGTGGGCACCTGGTGGGACTGCGATAACTTCAGTCACGACCTCGCAGATGCCAACGGAAAGGCAGGCCTACGGTGGACCTGCCTGCAATTCCGTCACTCCTTCGGGTCGCATTTGGCGATGAAGGGCGAGTCTCTGTACAAAATCAGCACGTTGATGGGGAACTCCCCTGAAATTTGTCGCCGGCATTATGCAGCGTTGCTCCCTGAGGCATTAGGTGACTCTGTCGAATTTTCGCGCAGGGTTGGCGAGGAGAAAGTCCGCGAGTTGGCGGAGATCTGAACGGTAAAATGCACTGCCAAACACGCTGTTTTATGGGTGCGGAGGCTAAGTTTGACCCACTTAACAGAGCCTGAGGCTGCACTTCAGAGCGTTAAGTCAGGATATCGTCCAGTACCCGAGATGATTGTACCATCGGTGCCGGTGTTCACGAGATGAGCCTCTGCAGACAGTCTGCCCGGTATCAAAATTTTTATAGGTCCGTTGTCACTTGAGAACATCACCTTCTCAGCCCACCACGACGGCGCGTCGTGCGGAAAAATCGCTCCTCCCCAAGAGCGATACTCGTCATCGTTTTCGGGGAGGGTTTGCCATAGGGAGAAACGACAGTTGGACTTTTGCCCGCCGACTAAGATCTCGCCATCCAGCTGTTCAACGGAGCCTCGCCATGGAAGCCACGGTTCCGGCCATTTCCGGGTCGTTTCTCGCCACTGTTTGTCCAACCCTTCGAGAATTTGCGTAAAAAATCGGTGGATTGGAGGTGCCAACTGGCCACGAGCAATGAAGTTCCGAAGGTGACGTGCATCAAAGTCGTCGCCAATATTTGCTAACGCCATACTTATGGCATAACGACGCAAAACCCAATCATTTATATTTTCGATTGTGCTATCTGTCAGTAGTCCACGCAGCTCGACCGCCGCTTCACGCCGTTGAAGATCTTCGCGGGAGCGTCTCGCAGCCTCTCGCACCTGGCGTTCTGGGTCGTAACGTAGCTTGCGTTGAACAGCGTTGTCGAGAGTGCGTTCGTCGTCATGCGGTATCCACGTTGCCGCCTCAGCTGCGTATACGCGCGCCTTGATCGAGCCTGATCCGATCCACTGACTGCATAATGCTTCTAATGCCGCCAAATGAACTTGAGCCATGCTACGGCCGGCAGAGCGTCTCACTGCGAAAACAGAATCCCCTAGCAGTAAACGGCTCAGCTCGATTGCGCGGGGTTTATCCGATTCTGTCACTCGATTCGACGCTAGCGCAAGGGTGTCGGCGACTGCAACTC
>JAQGHK010000168.1 GCA_028288875.1 Phycisphaerales bacterium
CGCACTCGGTGTTGAGGCATCGGCGGTGCACGCGGTGCTCGGCTCGCGGCTCGGGCGGTCGTTCGGGAATGAGCAGCAGGAAGCGTTCTGGCTGACGGTGCTCGGGTTTTTCGCCCGGCACCCGATGATCGACACGCAGCAGATTGGCCCGATCTGCGACTTCCTGTACGAGCAGAAGTTTACGCCGACCGGGGCGGTGCTGGTGAATGGCATCTATGAACCCGGACCACCGCAGCAACCGGGCCTCAGCATGGCCGGGCGTGATCCGGCCACGCTGGTGGCTCAGGTTCAGCAGTGGCATCGCGGCTTGGCGCGGGCTCGCTCGCGCGGTGTTTATGGCACGCTGGTATGGGCGCCGTGCGGCGTGCCCGGAATGGTTCGCACGGAAGGCGCCGACCGGCACCAGCCTCGGATATTCCGGGTAGAGGAATTGCTCAGCGGCGTGGAGTTGCGTGCAGAGGGCGCGGCGATGCATCACTGCGTGGCCACGTATGCGTGGTCGTGCCAGCAGCGCCGATCTGCGATTTTTTCAGTGCGCATAGACCACCAACGGCTGTTGACGGTCGAGGTGGACCTGCGGTCGATGACGGTCGTTCAGGTCCGTGGCCGATTGAATGAAACGGCGACGCCGATCGGCGAGCGGGTTGTCCGCATCTGGTCGACCCAGGCGGCGTTGCAGATCGGCACCTATGCCTTCGGCCGCCGTTGGTGACCGGCCCGCATGGCGGACGTTTCATCGCGTCCGCCATGCTTTTCCGTTAGCTTGAGGAACCCCATGCAGCCCGATTTTGATCTGATCGACAACGAGCTTGGCCAACTGGTCCTGAAACGCCCAGGCGAGGACGATGTCGTCGATGTCCGCCCGCGGCAGGCGTTTCCGTGGACCAAGGCCGGTACGATGGTGTCGGTCCGTACCAATGCCGGCAAAGAGGTGCTGCTGATCGAAGAACTCGCCAGCCTGCCGGCGGCGCTTCGCGAGCGGATCGAACGCTGGATGGCGGCCAATTCGTTCCTGCCGCAGATTCTCCGTATCGCCAGTGTGAATAACGACTTCGGCTACCAGATGTGGGACGTGACGACGGACCGCGGGCCGGCCAAATTCCGGGTGCAGGAGCGGGAAGACGTGCGATTTTTGAACGACGGCCGATTCAGCATTAAGGACACGGACGGCAATATCTATGTCATGCCGCCGCTGGACGCCTTGGACGCCGACAGCCAGCGGGCCGTCAAGATCGTCTTATAGCTGTGGCTTGTGGTGGCGGGGCGCTGAAGTCTGGTAATTGGGGGCTTTGACAACGGCGGGGCGATCTGTAGAATTGCCCGACTTTCCGTCAGTTGGTTTTTGTTTTGCATTGAAGGTTAGATCATGGCTCACTCACTCTCCGCTCAGAAGCGCGTCCGTCAGACCGAGAAGCGCGCTGCTCGTAATAAGGCCCGCAAGTCGCTCATCAAGGATGAGACCAAGGCTTTCGCCGCCGCCATCACCGCGGGTGATGCCGCCAAGGCCAAGACGGCCCTGAATGTGCTCGTGAGCACGCTGGATCGCCTCAAGACCAAGCCGGTCATCCACAAGAACACCGCCGCCCGTCGCCGCAGCCGTCTGACCAAGCAGCTCAATGCCCTTGGCAAGGCCCCGGCCGTCGCAGCTCCGGCCGCCAAGGCCAAGCCGAAGACCGCCAAGAAGGCCGGTACGAAGGCCTGAGCGGCCGGGCTACATTAGGTCGCAATCTAACGACGTGAAGACGTGAGAACGTGAGCCTCGGGAAACCGGCGTCTCATGAGTCACGGCTTCACGTTTTTGCGTTTAGCAGATACGTTTCGTCCCTTCTCCTCGTACTGACGGGAGAAGGTTAGGGTGAGGGCAGACGTCGACAACATCGACGCGTAGAAAGCCCTCACGCATTCTCCCAGCGACCGTCACCGGCGGGGGAGTTCACGAGGAGAACCGTCATGGCCGATGCACCCGCCACCCCGCCCGTCATGGAACAGATTGTCGCTCTCGCGAAGCGTAAGGGCTTCATCTACCCCGCCAGCGACATCTACGGCGGCATCCGTGGCTTCTGGGACTACGGCCCGCTCGGCGTCCTGCTCAAAAACAACATCCGCGACCACTGGTGGAACTGGATGGTCGAATGCCCACCGATCGGCCCGGACGGCGAGATCGTGGACATGGTGGGGCTTGATAGTGCGATCATTCAGCACCCAAAAACTTGGGAAGCCAGCGGGCATGTTGCCGGCTTCAATGATCCGATGGTCGATGATAAGGAAACCAAAGAACGGTTTCGCGCCGACCATCTTCAAGCCATCTTTTTCTTAGAACCATCGCCTGAGATGGAAATCGGAAAGTCATATCCCGTTAGTGCTGACGCGCCTGCCGCCGACTCAATACCTCATGCAACGGTGATCGCATCGGGGCCCGGCGAAGCCGCGTCAGAAATAATTGCGAACAAGGCCGTTCGTAAGCTGCTTGGAATCAAAAATGTCTTGTCCAATATGATGGTCGGCGCATCTCTCGGCGCACCTGATTATGTAACACTTTGGGTCGAAAGCAGTCGCGGCAATCGCTACGTGTATATTCGCAATATTGGCCAGCAGTTTCTGGCTCATGGCTACGAAAAGACGCCCTCTCCCTACACCGCCAAGGCCGGCGCGCTCACGGAGCCTCGTGCGTTTAACCTAATGCTGGACACTTATCCCGGCCCAATCCGCGATGAGTCGAATAAGGCGTATCTGCGTCCCGAAACGGCTCAAGGCATCTTCCTCAACTTCAAGAACATCGTCGACACGACGCGCGTCAAAGTGCCGTTCGGCGTGGCCCAGATCGGCAAGAGCTTCCGCAACGAAGTCACGCCGCGCAACTTCATCTTCCGCAGCCGTGAGTTCGAGCAGATGGAGATGGAATTCTTCTGCCCGCCGGACGATGCGTTGAAATGGTACGAGTTCTGGAAGGGCGAGCGCATGAAGTGGTGGCTGAGCCTCGGCGTCGAGCCAAGCCGGCTGCGGTTCCGCGATCATGATGCCGACGAGCTGAGCCACTACAGCAAGGCCACCGTCGATATTGAATATCGGTACCCTTTCACCGATCCGGATTACGGCGAGCTCGAAGGCATCGCCCACCGCGGCAGTTTCGATCTCACGCAGCATCAGGAACACAGCAAGCAGAAGCTGGATTATTTCGATCAGGAACTGCAGCTGAAGCTCAAGGAGCAGGGTGCGACGCCTGAAGAAATCAAACAGCGTAGCCGCTACATCCCGAACGTCATCGAGCCGGCCAGCGGCCTGACGCGGGCCGTGCTGGTGCTGCTGTGCGAAGCGTTCACGCTCGACGCCAGCCGGCCCAGCGGCGTGTACCTGAAGTTCAAGCCGAAGTTCGCGCCCGTGAAGCTCGGCATCTTCCCGCTGGTCGCCAAAGACGGCATGCCGGAGAAGGCCCGGGCGCTTTACATGGAACTTCGCACGCAGTTCGCCTGCGAGTTCGACGTGAAACAATCCATCGGCAAGCGTTACGCCCGCATGGACGAAATCGGTACGCCGTTCTGCGTCACGATCGATGGCGACACGATGTCCAGCGACATCGTCACCATCCGCGACCGCGACACGCAGGAGCAGATCAAGATCAACATCAGTCAGGTCGGCGAATATGTCCGTGAACGGCTGAAGTGAGATTCATGACGACAACGTTCGATGAGGGATGACCAGGAATCCGGTCTCGCTCATCGAACGTCCCATTTGGCGATCGCCCGCTCCAGGTTTCGCCGCGCCAACGGTTCGCGATCGGTCAGGCGATAGTAGATCACCTCGCGATCGAGGAAATGGCGGAGAACCCTTGCTCGGCCACGCGCAAAATCGATCTCCGCGACGTGATGGTATTCTTCGCGAATCGCCTGCTCATACTGATTAAACCGCTCGTCCTTATCGGACAGAATCAGCAGGTCGATATCCGCGAGCAGTTGACCGTCGGGCGTTGCGGGCCGGCGGTCGTGTTTCGTGTCCATGATGAGATGGCGGACCGTTAAGACGGTTGCCGGCGAATATCCAAGGTCCGCCAGCACTTCGCCGGCGAGTTCGGCGGACTGAGCTTCGTTGTCAGAACGCGTCGGGTCGTATCGCGCATCGTGAAACCAGATGGCCAGCTCGACGGCACCCGGGTCCTCAGCCATCTCCCGATGACGTGCCAGCGACTTCAGGCAGGCCTCGACGTGATCAACGTTGTGATACGGACGGCCGTGCATCAGAGGCGAGATAATCTCACGAAGGCGATCTGAGATAGCCGGCGGAACGAGCGTTTGGCTCGCAGTGGGCGGCTGGGACATCGGCGGCACAGTGTAATCGACCGTTTCCGAGGTTCCCGCAGCAGGACCATTCATTCCGGCCTTCACCGCCCTTCAACGTCCGATAATGTATGTTATGTAAAGTTGAATAGGATGATGGAGCTTATGAAGTGGTCTTCATGCCTATCGCTGCAGTCGTGCCGCCAAAACCGGCGGCTAGGACCCCCGAGGCTTGTACGTCCGCTTTGCTGTCTGGCTGTCCAGCCTGAACCCTGCCAAGGTTCGCCATGGGCAGTGGCGTGTTGCTGTTTGGCGGAATGGCGTTGCGCCGATGAGCTTCCACATTAATAACGGTGCCGAGCAGCCCGGCCGCTCCCTGCGTGTGGCCGATGGCGTGCTTGTGCGAGTAGATGGCTGGCCGGCGGTGACGGGCGAGGGTTCGATGGATTGCCAAGAGCTCTGCAGGATCGTTCTGCAGCGTACCGGTGCCGTGGGCATGGACCAGATCGACGTCCACATCGCCAAAACTAGATAGGGCGTGCGTGAGTGCGGCGGCGGTCGGATCGGGGCCGGTCAGGTGTGTGGCGTCGGCGAAGCTGGCCGTGTGGGTGATCGCCACGTCGCCGGGTTGGCCGGTCCGGGAGACCATCACTGCGGCGGCGGCTTCGGCCAATAGGAAGCCGCGGCGGTTTTCATCGAAGGGGCGGCACCCTTCCTCATTTGTTGCCAGGACGCCCAGACGTCGAAAATTCGCTTCAAAAAGGGCGTGCGTGGATGCCTCCGCAGCCACGACCAACGCCCGGTCGCAAGTGCCCTTCCGGATCAGATCCACCGCCCGGATCAGCGCCAACAATCCAGACGCACAAGCGCTGGACAGCGTCAGCCGTGGCCCGTTGGCGTGCTCGAAAGCGATCGCCACATCGGCGGCGACTTGGGCAATGCCAAGCGTGATATTGGGCGGGCGTTTGCCGTTCAATTGATCGATCCAGTCTTCGATCGGGCCTTTGCTGGTGCCGATGATCAGGGCCGTTCGGCCGTCTTTCAGGCTCGGTGAACCGGCGGCCGCGTGGGCTTGTTTCGCGGCATGGATCGCCAATTGCGAAACGCGCGGAAGCGTGATGTCGCGGGCGAGCGGGACGATGCCTGTCTGGTGCAGGACCCGCCCCGCCAGCAAATTCGTCCAATTGGACTCAACGTCCAGACCCTGGACGGTTGTCAGGCCGGTGCCGTTGATGAAGACGGGCGCGTCGTGGATCGGGTCCATCGGCCGGCTCAGACAGTGGCCGTCGGCTCAGCGGCAACGGTGTCGATCGCTACGGCATCCGCCGATGCGTCGGCCGACCGCATCGCCGCATTCTTGAAGGGCGGTCGAATCTTCAGGCCGAGCTGGTGCAGCAGGGCCTTGTCCTCGTCATACGACTGGCTTGGGACGGCCTTGGTCAGCATGATCTTGGCTTCGCTGCTGAAGATGCTGTTCGCACCGGCCATGAAGCACAATGCCTGGTCGCTCGCACTCATCTTGGCCCGCCCCGCCGACAATCGCACGACGGATTTGGGCATCACGATCCGCGTCGTGGCGATCATTCGAACCGTGTCGAACACGCTCACGTCCGCGGCGTTCGCCAATGGCGTACCGGGCACTTTGCTCAGCACATTGATCGGCACGCTGTCCGGGTGCGGCGTCAGCGTGGCGAGCGTCTGCAGCATCGAGATCCGATCGTCATCCGTCTCACCCAAACCGATGATGCCGCCGGTGCAGACAGTGACGTTCGTCTTGCGAACGTTCGCGATCGTCTGCAGGCGATCGGCATACTTGCGCGTGGTGATGATCTGGTCGTAATATTCGTTGCTGGTGTCGACGTTGTGGTTGTAGGCGTACAGGCCGGCGTTCTCGAGCCGCCCCGCCTGCTCCGGCGTCAACATCCCGAGCGTGCAGCAGACTTCAACGCCCAACTCCGTCACATCGCGAACCATGTCCAGCACCTGATCGAACTGGCCGTTATCTTTCACGCTGCGCCAGGCCGCGCCGAGGCAAACGCGTGTTACGCCATTGGCTTTAGCGCGCTTGGCGGTTTCGACAACTTCGCTGACGTCCATCAGCGGCGTGGCGTCCACGTCTGTGGAATAGCGGACCGATTGCGAGCAGTACTTGCAGTCTTCGGGGCAGCCGCCGGTCTTGACGCTGACGAGCTTGCAGACCTGCACCTCGGCCGCGTCATGATGACGGCGGTGCGTCTCGGCCGCGCGGAACACGAGGTCCATCAGCGGGGTCTGATAGATCTCGCGGATCTGCTCGTGCGTCCAATCATGGCGGAGATCGTCGTGCATCGTGTTACTGCTCAAATCGACTAGCGGTTCGAAAGCTGGTTCAGGCTGCTGGTCGCGATCACCTTGATCTGTCCGGCGGCGATCGTGATGTTGGCGACCTGGCCGGTCTGGTTATCGACGACGTATAGTGTTTCGCCGCCGCGCTGGCCGCGGGTGGTGGCAAGCGTGAAGTTACGGTCCTTGATGGCGGTGGCGGCCTGGGCGGGCGGCGTCGGGATCAGGTTCGCGGCGACGAGAATCGTCGCGATGATCGAGAGCACACCGATCGTGTATGTTTTCTTGTCCATGTCAGTCCTCAACTCGTGTGAGTTCGGCAATGCGAATTCGGTGTGATTAGCGACGCGGCGGCGTGGTGTTGCGATTCCGGCCGGCGGCGGCGTCGAACAGCTTGGTCACGTTCACCGGCGGAAGCGCTGCCATGCGGCCGCTACTTTCTTCGGTCGATACGGCCGTGAGTTCGCCGCTGGCGTTGTCCAGGACGATCATCGAGCCGACAGTAGCGCCGGGGAAGTCGACGGGGATAATGACATAGTCACCGACCCGCCCCGCCGCCTGTTGGGCGACGGCGGCATTCGGCTTCATGCTACGGCCGACGAGCGACCCCAGCAGGACGACATTCAGAAGGATCAGGGCCCAAACAGCAGTCGATTTCATGATGGTTTCCTCCGCCAAACTCCGCGACGACTCGTGACGCTTAATCGAGATGGGTGCGCTTCCCGTTCTTGCACATGATGCCGAACATCATGATGCCCAGGCCGACGCTCAGGAACCACGTGCCGGCCGTGCCGGACGGGGCCAGGGCGAGCGACGCCACGCCGCCCGTGCCGTCGCGGGCAAAACCTTCCATGCGGGCATCTTTAGGCGTTTCATCATCCGCGGGCGCCTGCGCGTGGGCCGGCATCGCCGAGGCGGCGAGCACGACCGAGGCGATCAGGCCAAAAAGCTTCGTTCGCATGGGTGTCATCATAACCAGCTTTCAAGCGGCCGGGCAAGCTGGCGGAAATGCTCCGCCGAGATGGAAACCGTCTCCCACTTGGCACTTCGGCGCTTCATGTGATCGCGATATTCCTTCAAATCGATCCCCATCATCAGATAGCAGCGATCGCGATGCTCGAACATGCCCGGTTCG
>JAQGHK010000178.1 GCA_028288875.1 Phycisphaerales bacterium
CGGGCATGACCGAGGTCAGCACCGTCGTCGCCGCGATCAAGGCCGCCGGCCTCGTTGACAAGCTCAAGGGCGAAGGCCCGATCACCGTCTTTGCGCAGACGAACGCGGCGTTCGCCAAGCTCCCGGCCGGCACGGTCGAGACCCTGCTGAAGCCCGAGAACAAGGAACAGCTCAAGGCGATCCTGCTCTATCACGTGCACGCCGGCGATGCGATCAAGGCCGCCGACGTGAAGACGATGTCGCTCAGCACCGCCAACGGCGCTCCGCTGATGGTCAAGGCCGAGGACGGCGGTGTGATGATCAATGACGCGAAAGTCGTCAAGACCGACGTCATCGCCAGCAACGGCGTCATCCACTGGGTCGACACCGTGCTGATGCCCAAACCCGCCATGCCCGCGATGGGCGGCACGGACCACGGTATGGGCGGCGGAATGAAATAATCGCGTAAGCGATTGCCAATCGGAGATGTAAACGAAGCGGCACGACTCGCCAGTCGTGCCGCTTTGTGTTGTAGGGGCGACGCATGCGTCGTCCGTGAACGTGATTGATGCAAGAAGACGACGCATGCGTCGCCCCTACGATGGCATTACGGCACGATCACGGCCTTCGGGTACTGCGTGTTCAATCGCGTCCGCGCCGCGTTCGCCTGTGCGTAGGTGGTGAACGGCCCGATGTTGATCGACGGATCGCCGGCCACCGGCGGGGCGGGGGCGAAGCCCTGGCGGGTGAGCGCGGCCACCGCGCCGGTTGCCGCCGCGGTGCTGGTGAACGGAATCTTTACGTTGAACGCACGAATGCCGATGCGTTGCTTGGCCCGCAGGGCCTGCTGCGTGCCGGGGTGATATTGAACGACCAACGCAAGCGTTTTATCGCCTTTCTCAAACTGGCCGAGCCGCTGCTGGCTGAGGCCGGCGCGATAGAGGCTCATGGCGCGGACGTTCGGGTCTTCCAGCAGCCCGTACGCGGCGGCCCCTTGCTCGGCGGCCACCTGGTAATCCTCCTGCCAGAAGGCGACGTCGGCCAGCGAAGCGCGGATCAGACCTTCCAGCGCGCGGTCGTCGGTCCCGGCCTTGAGGGCGTCGATGTACGCCAGGCGGGCCTGCTGCAGGTGACTTTGCGCGTCGGCCTGGTCTTCAAAGCGGGCGTCCTGCAGGGCGTGGCCCTTGAGGTAATACGCCTCGGCGGCCCGTGGGCCGTTCGCGTCATTCTTCAGATAAGCATCGAAGCGGCTTTGCGCTTCTGGATAATTCCGTTGGCTCAGCGCGGCTTGGCCGAGCGAAAGATCGTCGGGCTTCTGATTCATCTGGCAGCCGGCCAGGGTGGTGAGGGTGAGAAGAGTCAGCAGTCGGTTTCGCATCCATTGCCTCGCGTCGTAAGATGATCCCGCCGATTTTTCCGGAGGGAACTACATGTTGTTGGACGCACTATTACGCAACGCCCAGGCCGCCCCGAATCACACATCCGTGATCGACGACTCGGGATCATACCCGGCCCGCACGCTGGCGGGGATGGCCTTCGGGATCGGCGCTTTATTGAAACAGAAAACCGAGAAGCAGACCGTCGGCCTGCTGCTGCCGGCGGGGGCGGCGTTTGTCGCCGGGTTCTACGGCACGCTGATGGCGGGGAAGACTCCCGTGCCGATCAACTTCCTGCTCGGCGCGAAGGAAGTCGGCCACATCATTGCGGACAGCGGCATCGATACGGTGCTGACGATCCCGTTCCTTGGCGGCCGGCTCGATGGCACGGGAGTGAAGATCGTCGACATGACGAAACTGACCGATCAGCTACCGCCGCCCGGCCCGTTTGAGCCGCCGTCGCCCAAGCCGGACGACGTCGCCACCATCCTCTACACCAGCGGCACGAGCGGCCTGCCCAAAGGCGTCTGCCTCACCCAGAACAATCTGCAAAGCGACGTGCAGGCCTGTATCGAAAAGGCCCAACTCAAGGGCGAGCACACGTTCCTCGGCATCATTCCGCTGTTCCACAGCACCGGCATGCTTGCGACAATGCTGGCCCCGGTGACGCTGGGCGCGACGGCCGTCTACATTGCCCGCTTCAGCCCGGCCGCCACGCTGAATGCCATCCGCGAGCACAACATCAGCGTCTTGACCGGCGTGCCGAGCATGTACGGCGCATTGGCCCGGCTGAAGAGTGCGACGCCGGAAGATTTCCAGAAGGTGTACGTCTGCCTCAGCGGCGGCGAGCCGTTACCGGCCGTCATCCGTGAAGGCTTCAAGAGCCGCTTCGGCGTGCGCCTGATGGAAGGCTACGGCCTGACCGAAACCATCGGGCCGATCGCCTTCAACACGCCGGATGATTACGAGGCCGGAAGTGTCGGCCAGCTGATCCCCGGGGCCGAGGCGAAGTTCGTCGATGACAACGACCAGGAAGTGCCCGCCGGCCAGCAGGGCGAAATCCTGTTCAAAGGCCCGATGATCATGCAGGGCTACCACAACCTGCCCGACGAAACCGCCAAGGCCATCACCGCCGACGGCTATTTCCGCACCGGCGACCTGGGCCATCTGGACAAGAACGGCTTCCTCCACATCACCGGCCGGAAAAAAGACGTCATCATCGTCGCCGGCGAAAAGGTGTACCCGCGCGAAGTCGAAGAGCTCCTGGCTCAGCACCCAGCCATCGCCGAAGCCGCGGTGGTCGGCCGGAAAGACGAAAGCCGCGGCGAAGCCGTCGTGGCGTTCGTCGTGCCGAAGGAAGGTCAGGAAGTCACCCTCGATTCCGTCCGCGATTTCCTTCGCGAGCACCACATGGTGAACTGGAAGATCCCGAAGGATCTTCACGTGGAAAAGGAACTGCCACGTTCGCCGACGGGCAAGGTGCTGAAGCGGGAACTGACGGCGCGTCTGAGCGCGACATGACGCCCGCCAGACCCAGCCGGCGATCACGGTTGCTGCTCCGCGCCGCAGTCGTGGTTCTGGTCTTATTCGTCGGCGGGGTGGCTTGGTACGTTCACTGGGCTAGAGAAGAAAACGTCCGGCACAATCTTCGGATGCTTCATCTGGTGTGGATGAAGTACCACGATGAGCACGGCGGACGCGCGCCGGCGTCGATGCCAGACCTGTTTTACGACTTCCAGATT
>JAQGHK010000536.1 GCA_028288875.1 Phycisphaerales bacterium
GCTTTGGCGATGGCGATCGGGTCCGGCGTGGGCGTGGCCGGTGCGTACCGGTCGGCCGGGGGCTCGGTTGGCATTTGAAAGTTCGGCCGCGGAGGGGCCTGCTGGTTCAGGGTCTCCAGGCGGGCGATGCGCTCGTCGGCGTCGTTGATCAAGGCTTCCAGCTTGGCCGAGCGCGTGTCGAGCTGGGCCGTCATCTTGCGGCTCATCTCGCTGAACTCGACGAGCAGCGCCTCGAACTGCCGCTCGGTGCTGCGCTGCTGGGCCAGGCTGCGCGTCTGGAACGGCGTGTCCATCGGGTCACGCTTGGTCTTGCGCTTGTTCAGCCGCATCATCGTGTAAACGATGAACAGGGTGGCGCCGCCCATGATGATGTAGGTGGTCGTTTGGTCCTGCGGCGGCGGCGTGACGGCGAGCAATGGGCTCATCGATGTCGCGAGAAGAAAGGTGATGTCGATCACTTGGCCTCCCCTTTCGTGGCGACCAGCACGCGCGGGTTACCGCCGTAATCTCGAATGATCTTGGCGTCGGTGAAGACCGGATAATCGGCCGCCATGGCGAGCGCGGTTTCGTGCTGATCGAAGGCGATTTCCAGCATGATTCGCCCGCCGTCGCGCAACCAGTGGCCGGCGGCGGCTTCCATGATTTTGCGGTGCGGCACGAGGCCGTCGGGCCCGCCGTCGAGCGCGAGCATCGGTTCGTAATCTTTTACGTTGCGCGGCAGGCCGGCCAATTGCTCGGTCGCGATGTACGGCGGGTTGGCCACGATCAGATCGAACGGCGACGGATCGACAATGCCCTTGAGCGCGTCGAACAGATCGCCTTGATAAATGCTGACGCGGTCGGCGACGCCATTCGTTTCAACATTCTGCCGGGCGACTGTGAGGGCGGCTTCGGAAATGTCGGTGGCGACGAGCTGGGCACCCTTCGCATGCTTGGCGATCGCCACGGCCACCGCGCCGCTGCCGGTGCACAGATCCAGCACACGAGGGCTTTCAAAGCCGATGACATTGCGGAACAGCTGCAGCACCTGTTCGACCAGCGTTTCCGTGTCCGGCCGGGGGATCAGCACGTCGCGGCTGACGTGCAATTCGCAATTGAAAAAGTGCGTGGTGCCGGTGAGATAGGCGATCGGCTCTTCCTCGCCGGCCCGCTTCACCAACTCACGCAGGCGGACGAGTTGGGCGTCTTCCAGTACGCGCTGGTAGTCGGTGTAGAGCTTGATGCGCGGCACGCCGAGCACATGGGCGACGAGCAATTCGGCACACAGGCGCGGGGCATCAATCTTCTTGCGCTCAAAGAAACCGC
Source organism: Phycisphaerales bacterium (assembly GCA_028288875.1). GTDB lineage: Bacteria > Planctomycetota > Phycisphaerae > Tepidisphaerales > Tepidisphaeraceae > RYN-431. Next base: position 1,306 of record JAQGHK010000536.1, read on the forward strand.
GCGTCCACGCGAGGATGCGTTCGATCGTCCAGGCCAAATCCGTTTGTGCCATTGGGCGGGAGTATAGGTTTTAAGGCGCCGCGGGGCGACACGCCGGCGTGAATGAGCCGAGGAGTGCCGGTTTTGTCGCGCCCGTGACCCGGGGCATGTAGCAGGGCAGGCGATCGAGATGGGCCGCACCGAGCAGCGCGAAGGCGGCGGCCTCGCGGGCTTGGGTGGGCATGCCGAGGGCGTCGGTCGGCCGCCAAGGGCCGGTGCCGGCGTCTAAAAGGGACATGAGATGCGTGTTTTGCACGCCGCCACCTGCGACGAATCGCCCGCCGGTCGATCGGCCGATCGCTTTCTGAACGGCCATCGCGGCGATGGAATTGGCGGTGGCGAGTTGGTCCTCCAAGGATGCCTTGGCCCGGGCAGTTAAGGCTTTTTCAAACAGGGCGATCATGGCCGGGGTGTCGGTCGATTTCGGCGGCGGGCGGGTGAAAAAATCGTCGGCCAAGACCGTATCAATGACGTCTTTCATGGCCGCTCCGCTCGATGCTCGCTGGCCGCCAATATCAACGCCGCCGTGGTCTCGCATCAGCCAATCGCTCAGGCAATTCGCCGGGCCGACGTCGTAACCCTGCACGTCTTCAAGCCCGCAGCCGCCCGGAAGGATCGTGACGTTGGCGATCCCGCCCAGATTCAGCAGAACGCGATCTTCTGATGCCCGGAACATCACCCAATCGCCGAATGGCACCAGCGGCGCCCCCTGCCCGCCGGCCGCGCAATCGGCCCGGCGGAAATCGCTGATGACGTCGATCTTCGTCCGCTCGGCCAGCACGGACGGGTCAAACGCCTGCACCGTCAGCGGCGGCTGGTGGAATAACGTCTGCCCGTGAGCGGCCAGGGCGGTAATCTCCGCCGGCTTTTGCCCCGTCTCGGCGAGCAGCGCCAGCACGCAGTCCGCGTACCGCTCGGCGACCGCGCTGGCGACCTGCGCTTCGGCCCGCACGCCCGATCCCGGTTTCCGGGCCAGGCGGATCAAATGGCGGGTTTCCGCGGCGTAATCGACCGAGGTCAGGTGCAGAAACGCCGCTCGCATCGCCGGGCCGGCGCCGGTCACGCGGACCAAGGCCGCGTCGACCCCGTCGCAACTGGTGCCGGACATGATCCCAATGAACAGACGCTCCAGCATGCCGGGCAGTGTAGCTGCAGCGGTCAATTCGCGTAGCCGCGAGCTTGCTCGCGGTTGGGCTCCGTGAAATGAAGTCGACAGATGCGCGAGCAAGCTCGCGGCTACGCGGCACCTCCATTTTCCCCTATCCGTTGATTGGTATTTGGGTCTGGTTAGCGCCCGGCATATACTGAATCCGGAGTACGCCCATGCCCGACGACGACAAGAAAGTTCACCTGCCCAGCGGCGGCGCCGCCACCAAGGAAAAGCCCAAACCCCAGGGCCAGCCCAAGCCGCCGCAACCGCTGCCGCCGTGGAAAGTGCTGCTGCACAACGACGATAAGAACGACATGGTTTTCGTGATCGAGTCGATCGTCAGCCTCACGCCGCTGAACGAGCAGGCCGCTCTCGTCCGCATGAAGGAAGCCCACGACACCGGCGTCGCCCTCCTGCTGGTGACGCACAAGGAGCGAGCCGAGCTGTATCAGGAGCAGTTTCAGACCAAAGGTTTGACGGTAACGATCGAGCCGGCGGAATAACCTGAAAAGGGGCTCGTATGTATGCAATTGAAGTAGAGCAGGAAGTCGACGGCCGCTGGATCGCGGAAGTACCGGAGCTTCCCGGCGTGATGGCGTACGGCCCTTCCCGCGACGTCGCCGTGCGAGGTGCTCAGGCCCTTTCACTTCGAATTTTGGCCGACCGGTTGGAGCACGGCGAAGCGTTGCCGCAGGTTGAAAACGTCTTTTCCATCGTGGCTTGATCATGTCGCAGTGGCCCTCGACCCGTGCCAATCGTGTGCTTTCAGCATTGCTTCGGATCGGATGGTCGATCAAACGGCAAACCGGATCTCACCGGACCCTACAGCGGCCGAATTGGCCGGATGTCGTGTTCGCATTTCATGATCGCGATGAGATCGGGCCGCGCATGCTGGCCCGGATTGCTAAGCAGACCGGGCTCCAACCAGACGACCTTTAATCCATGCCCGGCGAATTTGAATTCATCGACTGGCTTCGCGCCCGGCAGACGCCGAGTGCGCGCGTGCCGGTGCCGGCGGGTGATGATCTGGCGGCGTTGCGGTTTGAGGCCGGCGATGGCCTGATCTTGGTCGGCGTCGATCAGATTCTCGATGGCGTGCACTTTGATGCGCGGTTGCACGCGCCCGAGCGCATCGGCCGCAAGGCGATGAATCGGAACCTGTCGGACTGTGCCGCGATGGCCTGTCTGCCGACGGCGGCGACGCTGTCGCTGGCGCTGCCGCGCGGGCTGCCGATCGATTGGACGAAGCGGCTGTACGAAGGCATCGAAGCGGCGGGTCTGGCGTTCGATTGCCCGATCATCGGCGGCGACACCGGCGTGTGGGACGGGCCGCTGGCGGTGACGGTGAGCATCATCGGCCGGGCGGGCGAAGAGATGGGACAAACGTCGGCGGCGAAGACCGCGGCCAAGACGATTCCGCCAGTGCGTCGCAGCGGGGCCGTGGCCGGCGACCGCGTTTACGTCACGGGCCCGCTGGGCGGGAGCATTCTTGGGCGGCATTTGGATTTTGTGCCGCGCGTGCGCGAGGCGCGGGAACTGGTGGCCCGCCATCGCATCTCGGCGATGATCGATCTCTCCGATGGCCTGTCGCGCGACGTGGCGCACCTCGCCCGCGAAAGCAGCGTCGGCATCGTACTGAACGCGGCGGCCGTTCCGATTCACGGCGATGTCGCACGGCTAAACGACAACCGCGCGCCGCTGGACCATGCCTTGCACGACGGCGAGGATTACGAACTCTGCTTCACCGGCGAAGGGGGGATCGCATCGGCCATCGAAGTGGGCCGAGTGGTTGCCGAGCCCGACGTATGGATCGAATTTAACGGTCAGCGGCAGCCCCTGACGAAGGGCGCTTTCGAGCACCGATTGTAGGACGACCTCTGGCCCCTCGCCCGGCATGGCCGGGAGAGGGTTGGGGAGCGGGCTTCAAACGGTTATCACTGCGGACGCGCTCTGGGATAGCAAGTATGTCTGAACGTCTGAATTCACTTACACCGATCGAATCGTTCGTCGCCGGCCCTCACCCTAACCCTCTTTCGGCAGGAGAGGGGACCAGAGCATGACCTTTACTTCAAACAGTGTCGCGGAAACTGAGCGAATCGCCGGCGAATTGGCGGCGACGCTGTGTGGCGGCGACGTGATCGCGTTGCATGGCGACTTGGGGGCCGGGAAAACGCAATTCACGCGCGGGCTGGTGCGAGCCTTTGGTGGCGACACCGGCATGGTCAGTTCGCCGACGTACGTGCTGCTGCATATCTATCCGACGCCGACGCTGACCATTTTTCACCTGGATGCCTACCGCGTGCACAGCGGCGAGGATTTTGATTCGGTCGGTTTTGACGAGTTGCTGGAGCAGAACGGCGTGACCGTTTTGGAATGGCCGTCGCGTATTGGCGACCGGCTGCCGGCAAAGCGGCTGGATGTGAAGATCCAAACAATCGACGAATCGTCGAGGGCGATCCTGATCGAGGATCATCGTTCGGCGGATTAGCGGGTTCAAATCAGCGCGGGGACATAAGGTCGCGGGTGTAAACCCGCGCACTGCCGCCGCCCTTCAACTCAGCCGCTCACCGTGACAAATCCGCGCGGGTTTACACCCGCGGCCATCGAGTATACTTGCCGACGTGAAGCCCAAAACGCTAATCCTCCGTACGGCCGGCACGAACTGTGATGGCGAAACCGCCCACGCCTTTGAACTGGCCGGGGCGACGGTCGACGTGATTCACCTGAACCGCATTCTGGAGCAGCCGACGCTGCTCGATGGCTACCAGATGCTCGCGCTGGCCGGCGGCTTCAGCTACGGCGACGACATCGCAGCCGGCCGAATCCTGGCCAACCAAATCACACAGCGCCTCGGCGACGACGTGCGCCGGTTCATTGACGCCGGCAAGCCCGTCATCGGCATCTGCAACGGCTTTCAGGTGCTGGTGAAGACCGACCTCCTGCCCGGCAAAATCGGCGACGCCAAGGCCGGCCAGCAATCGGCCACCTTGACGCACAATGACTGCGGCCGGTTCGTCTGTGAATGGATTCGCGTGAAATCGGTCAGCAAGAAGTGCGTATGGACGGCCGACCTTGGCGAGATTGAATTGCCGATCGCGCACGGCGAAGGCAAGTTCGTCACCAAATCGCCGGCCGTGCTGGCGGCGCTGCATGAGAACGATCAGATCGCCCTCACGTACGTCGGCACAAACCCGAATGGCAGCACCGACGCCATCGCCGGCGTGTGCGATGAAAGCGGCCTGGTGCTGGGCCTGATGCCGCACCCGGAGCGGCACGTGCGGGCCGATCAGCACCCGGCGTGGACGAGCCGCGCGGTGCTGGGTGAAGGACAGGGACTCACGATCTTCCGGAACGCTGTGCGGCATGTCACGTCGGCCGTGGGCAGCGGGGTTTAAGAATTCGGAGATCTTTCGATCGCCGGCTAGACGTGGCGTTGACCCGTTTCACGCGATTTTTGTGAATCAGCTCGCCAGCACGGCACGAATCTGCTTCAACCCCGCCATCGCCGCGGCGGGCGGGTCCTGCAATTCCGTCGGGTCGATCGTCACCGCCGCGTGGTAATCGGCGGCGTCCAGCATTTCAAGAATCAGCCGCCATTGCACATCGCCGCGGCCGATCATCGTCGATTTCGTGCGGCCGCCTTCGCCGGCGACGGCGTCGCGCGCGCGAACGTGGCGGATTGTCGGGCCGAGGGCATCAAAGAAATTGTCGGCCGACCAGTCGTCGCGCAGCAACGCCGTCGTATCAAAGTCCACGCCGAACCAGGGGCAGGAGACGGACTTCAGCAAAGCGTCCAGTGACGCCAAGCTGCTGAGTGTGCTTCCCATCGCCAGCATGACGCCGTAGCGGTCGGCAATTTCGCCAAGTGCGCCCATGGCCCGCTGCCAGTGGGCCACGACCAGCGGATCAACTTTCGCGGCGGCCGGTTCCGGCTCGGCTTCGACGACGGGCTCCGGCAGGATGAGAAAGCCGGCCATCGCGCTCGTGACCGGCGGTTTGGGCTTAATCACCTTCGGCGCCGGCGGCAGGCGACCGAGATCCAAACAAACGACAGGAACCGCCAGCGCCGCCGCGGCGCGCAGCACGCCATCGGCCCGGTCCAGCACGCGATCCACATCGGCCTTGGGGCCGAGGCCTTCCGCGCCGGATTCCACGCGCAGCGCCACCGGCTGCTGGGCTTGGGCGCTCAGTACGTGCCGCAGTTCGCGGAAGCCCGTGCCGCTGAGCGTGGTGATATCGAGCGTGCGGGTGATGGCATCGATCGCCAGACCGTCAAACCCGGCGAGGCGCGCTTTAGCGGCGGCCGACCGCAAATCATCGCCGAACACGCGGGCGACGGTCGCAAATTTCAGATCAATCACGGACATTTCCACCATGCTACGGTGAATGGCGAAAAACGTTTAGCAATTGAAAACGTTTCGACGCCGTATCGACCGCCGCACGCCCTTGGCGATACACTGCTCCGCTCAATCTTCGCTCAATCAAGGACTCTGATGCCCGAAACCGCCGGTGTGAAACAAATTGCTGACTTTGGAACGACGCCCGACGGCACGGCGGTGGCGCGTTATGAATTGTCCAATGGTCGCGGGCTGCGGGCGGAAGTGATCACGCTCGGCGGCATTGTGCTGCGTCTCTTCGTGCCAGGACGGGATGGCAAGGCGGAGAATGTGCTGCTGGGGCCGGCGAATGTCGGGCAAGTTTTTGATGGCACCTCGCCGTACCTGGGCGCGCTGATCGGGCGGGTCGGCAATCGCATTGGCCACGCGAAGTTTTCGCTCGACGGAAGAGATTACGCGGTGGCCGCCAATGACAGCCCGCACAGTCTGCACGGCGGCAAGGTCGGTTATGACAAGCGGATCTGGACGGCTGAGCCGATCGACGCTGGCGAAAATACCGCCGCGCTCAAGCTGACGTTGACCGATCCCGACGGCACCGAAGGCTACCCCGGCACGGTCAAGATCGAAGTGATCTACACGCTGACGGCCGACAACGCCTGGCGGATCGAATACACCGCCACCACGGATGCCGCCACGCCGATCAATCTCACGCAGCACGCGTATTTCAACCTGCGCGATGCCGGCAAGACGAAAGTGCTGGATCACGTGGCCAAGGTCTTTGCGAGCAATTACACGCCGTCGGATGCATCGCTTTTGCCCAGCGGCGAGATCGAATCCGTCGGTGGCACGCCGTTCGATTACACGACGGCCAAGCCGATCGGGCAGGATTTCGCCCAGCTCGGCAACACGCCGCGTGGCGTCGATCACAACTTCGTCATCGACAACGCCGACGGCAAACTCCGCCCCGCCGCCGAGGTGCACGACCACGTCAGCGGCCGTCGCATGCGTGTGCTGACCACCGAGCCGGGCATCCAGTTCTACACCGGCAATTTCCTCGACGGCACGCTCACCGGCCAAGACGGTTTCGCCTACGCGCAGCACACAGGCTTCTGCCTGGAGACGCAGCACTACCCCAATTCGATCAACGTGCCGCAGTTCCCCACCACGGTGCTGAAGCCGGGTGAGACGTATCACACGACGACGGAATATCGGTTTGATTTGATTTAAGCGAGTCACTGCTGCTGCCCGAACTCTTCATCCTCGCCGGCGGCGCGGGCTCGCGCATGGGGCAGGAAAAACTGCAACTGCGCAGCGCCGCCGGGCGACTACTGATTCTGGATTGGTTCGATCGATTAAATTGGCCGACGTGGCCGCGGCTGGTGTTGCCACCGGGCGGGGCAGGGCCGGCGGAATTGGCGGCGTGGCCGATCTTGCATGATTCCGTCGCCGGCGAGGGCCCGTTACGCGGCGTGGCCACGGCTTTAGCGGCGGCGACATCCGACTGGCTTTTGATCACCGCCGTCGACATGCCGGGCATTGGGCGAGAACAGTTGGATTTTATCGCGAGCCATCGTGACGCTGATCATGCCGGCCGCCTCTGGATGACGAGAAGGGCGGATGGCATTGAGCCATTTCCGTTGCTGATTCACCGGGAGATGATGCCCGCCGTCCAAGCACGCCTTGCCGCCGGTCGGCGATCGTTGCACGGTCTGGCTGAAGAGCCGGCGTCGCGTGTCGTGGATGCGCCGCTGCACTGGTCCGAGGGCGTCTGGCAAAATCTCAATAGACCAGACGATCTCGCCAATTATTTGAAGTGACCGTTGCCGTCGCACCCCCGTGCTCTAGGCTTAGCGCAACTGCAGCGACGCCTCGTCATACGTGATCCCCAGCGGCGAGATTTCCACCGCCTTGCGATCGCCCTGCTTCACCACCCGCCCGGCAACCCACGCGCTGTAGCCACCATCCGTCGCCGCCTTCACCGTCGCCGCGGCGGCTTCCTGCGGTACGAACGCGGCAAAGCCGACGCCCATGTTGAACGTGCCGTACATTTCCTGCGCATCCAGCTTCGCGTGCTCGGCGATGAAATCGAACACCGGCTGCGGCGGGCGGACGTCTTCGATGCGATAGACGAACGATTCTGATAGCCGCATCAGCTTCCGCCAGCCGTGGCCGGTGACGTGGGCGACGTAGTGCAGCGGCAGGCTGGCCTGCTGGCAACGGCGGACGAAATCGACATAGATCACGCTGGCATCCAGCAGCGCCTCGCCATAGCTGCGGCCGTCGCTGAGCTTCGCGAGGTAGCCGCCGTCGACCAGCTCGGCCAGCTTGCGGCAGAGGGTCAGGCCGTTGGTCTGCACGCCGCTGCTTGCGAGGAAGATGATGGCGTCGCCGTCCTGCACGTCGCCGTAAATGCGGTTGTCTTTCGGCGCGATGCGCCCCACCGCGCTGCCGGCCAGCACGATGGCGTGCGGCTCGATGATGCCCTTCAGCGTCGGCGTCTCCCCGCCGCCCCACACGCAGCCGGCCCGGCGACACCCCTCGGCAAATCCTTCAGCCAACTTCTTCGCCCGCGTTTCATCCGCGAACCATTCGCTATCGCCCACACCCGCGTGCATGGCCACGCTGATCGGCAGCGCGCCGCAGGTGATCAGGTCATTGACGATCGTGGCGACCGTGTCGATCGCGATGGCGTCGTAAAAACATTGGCCGGTGAGCGTGGCCATCGCGTCGGCGATGAGATTCTTCGTACCAAGGCCTTCTTCGACATGGGCGAGGTAGTCGTTTTCGGATTCAATGAGATATGCGCTCTCGCCGCGCGTGGATTCCGGCTCGCGATAGCCATGGGCGGCCAAGTTACCGATCGTGGTCCGAGCGGCCACTTGGCAGGCGCGTTTGAAGGCATCAAGACGATCGTAGTTCACACCAGCGGCGGCGTAGGTGAGGGCCATGGGCCAAGTATCGGGACAAGTGGCGACGGGTCAACCAGGCGATCCGGGTGCGTTACCTGCCTGTCATTGGCATCAATGGCATGCTCAGTAAACGATGTGCTGATGCGGCCCAAAGGATTTCACCACGCCAAAACTCGCAGTGATTGTGGGCGGGTCGCTCGCTAAATCGAAACGCACCTGCTCTTGGCGACCATCGATAAGCACAGGCAGGGTCCAGACGCTGGCCAATGCGTCAGGCTGTCCAGCGCATAACGTCGGCAGCGATTTGCCAGCGCCAGGCTCGAAGGTCAGATAGGCAAGGTGACGGTAGGCGAGCCGATGGCCATACCACGGAAATCTGCCCCAGATCATCTGATGTGCCTCCACCTCCAAAGTGAGATTTTGTTGAGGCAGTGTCCAAAGATCCATTTTGCTGGCGACAAATGCCGTGCCCGCAAAGGTCTGTCGCTCTTGCGCGAATAAATATGCGTGTCCAGCATCTAGCCGGCCGATCAACATAAGATTCTTGGACAGAAACGGGTCCGTTGTTTCTGTCCACATTTGCGACGGGCTCGCGATCGTCGGACTAAATAGAATTGTGCCGGGCGGTCGCTGATAATTCGTCAATGCAGCGGATCCCCGCAGGTAGTCAAGCTCATGTTGGTATCGTTTGTACGCCGGCCATACGGTCCGAACCGCCCACACAACCGCTATGGCCAACAAGGCAGCAATAAGCGAAATAACGGCACGTCGAAGGTTGGAATGCAAAGGTGCTGATCGTCCATAGTCGAGTGTCGGTTGCGGCACGGGCTAATCATATCTCGCCGTTGAGGATGGGGTTAGAATCGCGTCATGCGTCCCCTCGCCTTCTCCTCCAACGCCTTCAAGAAAAACACCCTCGTCGAGGCGATCGATGCCTTGGCGGATATTGGTTACGCCGGCGTAGAACTGATGGCGGATCTGCACCACGCGTGGCCGCCGTCGTTTGATGCGGGGCAGCGGGCGGCGATCAAGCGGCTGTTGCAGGACCGCGGCTTGGTGGTCAGCAACGTCAACGCGTTCACCTGCTTCGTGCACGGCGACACGTATCACCCCACCTTCATCACCGACGACCCGGCCAAGCTGAAAATTCGTGTCGATCACACGAAAGCCTCGCTGGAACTGGCAGCGGAGTTTGATTGCCGCACCGTCAGCATTCAGCCCGGCGGGCCGGTGATTGGCACGGGGCTGACGTACGAAGCGGCGGCCGAGCGGTTCGCCGAGGCGCTGCATGATTGCCTGCCGACGGCGCGGAAGGCCGGCGTGACGATCGCCGTCGAGCCAGAGCCGGGCCTGCTGATTCAGTCGGCCGAGGAATATCTGGCGTTCAAGGAGATGTACTTCGCCGACGAGCCGCTAGTCCGCATGAATTGCGACATCGGCCACCTCTTCTGCGTCGGCGACGACCCGGCCACCGTCATCCGCACCATGCCCGAACAGATCGCCCACGTGCACATCGAAGACATCGGCGAAGACCATGTCCACCAACATCTGACGCCGGGCCAGGGCGTGATCGATTTCGCGGCCGTCTTCGCCGCACTCGATGCGATCAACTATGGCGGCTGGGTAACGGTCGAGCTCTATCCGTTCGTCACCACGGCGGCCGGCACGGCCAAGGCGGCGTGGGATGCGCTGCACGCGATTTAGCCGCTGGTCACGAGCGGGGATGCCGTTTGAGCGCGGTCGAACGCAAAGAGCGCCGCATCCTGATTTGGCCGGCCGTCGAGATCATCGCGCAGCAGACGGGCGGCTAAGAGCGCGAAGGTGATGCCGTTGCCGCCGTAGCCGAGGCTGAAATAGCCGTTGGGGAAGCGTGGGTGCTGGCCGATGTAGGGCAGGCCGTCGTGGCTTTCGGCGAAGGTGCCGGCCCAGCTTTTGGCGGGGCGGAAATCGATCGCGGGGAACATCGTTTTGAATTTCTCGACGAGCTTAGCGGTCTTTGCGGGCAGGCTGGCGTCGCGGATTTTGGGGGCCATCAGCGGTTCGTCTTCGCCGCCGATGATGATGCGGTTGTCGGCCGTCGTGCGGCAGTAGAAGTACGGCGTCTGGGCTTCCCAGATCAGGCAGCGATCGCGCCAGCCATCGAACGATTTGACCGGTTCGCTGACGACGGCGAACGTGTCTTCCAACTTCACGTACGACTGGCCAAGAAACTCTTCGGTTTCGTAGCCGGTGCAGAAGACAACTCGGGCGGCCTGCACGGTGTGGCCGGTGCTCGTAGTGAGCGTGACGCCGGCGGGCGTGGGGTCGTATTTCGTAACGGCGGTGTGGCCATGGATGGTCAGGCCTTGCTCGATAGAGCGTTCCAGCAGGCGATGGGTCAGGCAGACAGGGTCAACCTCGGCGGCGTCTTCGCTCAGCAGGGCCGCAGCGCGATCGATGCCGTATTCGGCCTTCAGCGTGGAGCGGTCGAGATACCGCACGTGAATGCCCGCCAGCCGGCGGGCTTGGTGTTCAGCCAACAGGTCCGCGGCGTTGGCATCATTGCCGGCGAGGAAAAGACTCTGCCGACGCTGGTAGCCGCAGCAGCCGGGCTGACCATGGCCGAGGTCTGTCGTAATCTCATCGAAGTGACCGATCGCTTCCAAGCAGAGCTGGTACGCGCGCTCGGCATTTCGCCGGCCGACCTTGGCGGAGAGGTCGACCAGCGTCGTATCGATCTCGTATTGCAGCAGGGCCGTGCTGGCGGCAATGCTGCCGCGCGTAAGATCGCGCTTATCGAGCATCACGACCGATCGGCCGGCCGTCTGCGTCAGGTAGTACGCCGCCAGCGCCCCGCTGATGCCGCTGCCGATGATGACGATGTCGGCCGCCGTATTGTGGTTCAGGGCCGGTGCGGGCAATGGGCGCGGCGTTGGCCAAGTTGAGCTGTCAGAACGGAGATTCATGCGGGTTTTCACAGCCTTTGACTGGAGTGTATGGCTGATGCGACGAACCGCCGGCAGAAATCGGCGACCAAGCTGTTCCGGGCGAAAATAAGACTGGCATCATCGACGAACGTAGTTTAGATTATTCGGCGGAAAGCGGCCGTTCGTAGGGAACGAGCAGCCGACTTTCAGCATTTCTGAACGGACAAAATCAATCATGCGTGGTGTTTTCGGTCTGATTGTCGGCATTGTCTTCATCGCGGGCGGTCTCAGCGGGCAAATGGTGCTCATCGGCACCCATAGCGGCCCCGCCTTGGCGGCAGTTGGCGCGGTGCTCTGCGTTATCAACGTCCTGCGCATTATGCAGGCCCGCGCGAGCTAACCGGCAGGCGAAGGCCTGTCCTTGCAGCGCGGGTCACGGCATATGCCTGCTTTTTGGAAGCCGATGGAACTGCGGCTTTCGCGGCCGCGTCGGCTCTTTGCCTGCGACATCGGACCACCCCGTTGCGTCCACGGCCGAACCGGCGAGAATTGCCGGCCCATGGATTTTTTCAATTACCGCGACGGCCAGTTGTTCTGTGAAGGCGTTCCTGCCGAGAAAATCGCCAAGGGAGTCGGCACTCCCGCCTACGTATATTCGAAGGCGACCCTCCTGCACCACTACCGCCAGGTGGCCGACAGCTTTAAGGCCATCAACCCCACGATCTGCTTCAGCATCAAAAGCAGCGGCAACATCCACCTTTGCCGGGTTCTTGCTGAAGCCGGCTGCGGCTTTGACGTAACCAGCGGCGGCGAACTGTTCCGCGCCTTAGAGGCCGGCGGCGATCCGAAGAAGATCATCTACGCCGGCGTCGGCAAGACCGACGACGAAATCCGCATGGCTATTGATGCCGGCATCGCGGCGTTCAATATCGAATCCGAAGCCGAGATCGAAAACATCGACAAGGTCGCCGGCGAGATGGGGAAGAAGGCCATCGGCGCCGTCCGCATCAATCCCGATGTCGACCCGAAGACGCACAAGAAGACCAGCACCGGCACGAAGGAAACGAAGTTCGGCGTCGACATCGAACGGGCCGAGCGCGTGTTCGAGCAATATAGGAACCTCACCAACCTGCGCATTGCCGGCGTGCACGTGCATATCGGCAGCCCGGTATATGAGATTCAGCCGTACATCGATGCGGTGAACAAGATGACGGCGCTCATCGACAAGCTGAAGGCCAAGGGCCATCCGATCGAGTGGCTGGACCTCGGCGGTGGTTTCGCGGTCGACTACAAGAAGCCCGGCCAGGCGTTGCCGGTGACGGAGCACGCGAAGGCCCTCGTGCCGCTGCTGCAGGGGAAGGATTACCACATCGCCCTGGAGCCCGGCCGCTACATGGTCGGCAATGCCGGCATCCTGCTGACCAAGGTGCTGTATCGCAAGCAGGGCGGGGAAAAGAAGTTCGTCATCGTCGACGCCGGCATGAACGACCTGATCCGGCCGACGCTTTACGAGAGCTACCACTTCGTCTGGCCCGCCACGCCGAGCGAAGGCAATGTGATCACGGCCCGCGACGAGAGCTTCGTGCCGAAGAACGGTGAAACCGTCGACGTCGTGGGCCCGATCTGCGAAAGCGGCGATTACCTGGCGAAAGATCGGCCCCTGCCGATCACCAAGCGCGGCGACCTGCTCGCCGTCTTCACCGCTGGCGCGTACGGCTTCGCGATGGCCAGCAACTACAACAACCGACCGCGCGCGCCGGAGGTGCTGGTGGACGGCGACAGCTATAAGGTCATCCGGCGTCGTGAGACGTATGAAGATTTGGTCGCGGCAGAAAGGGTATAGGCAATCAAAACATGAGCGACAAAAGCTTGATGCCAGTAGACCGTGTCGGCGAATTGATGCACGCAGCGCTTAGCGAGCTTGTCGCGCAAGGTGGCGAAGCACGGGGCTCCGATGTAATTGGCGCCGTCGGCAAACGGTTCGTGTTTTCTGCCGTAGAACTCGAAGCTTATTCCAACGGTACACCCCGATGGGAAACGAATCTCCGTTTCTACACCACGAACTGCGTCAAAGCCGGCTGGCTTCGCAAAAGCAAAGGCACCTGGCAGATTACGACCGAGGGTCGGCAGGTACTTTCTCTTTCGCCGGGTGAGCTGGTTCGCGAATCAACTCGCAAATATAACGAATGGAATCGAACGCGTTCCAAGTCTTCAATTTCCGAAGAAACGCAGTCGCTGACGATTGAGACTGCGCCCGAACTTGTTGTCCGGGAAAACACATTCGAGCAGGCAGAAGAGCAATCGCGGCGAGTCATCGAAGACCATTTGTTCACGCTCAGCCCTTATGAGTTCCAAGATCTTGTAGGCCACCTACTGCGGGCTATGGGATATTTTATAGCCCACACTGCCCCACCGGGCCCAGACGGTGGCGTCGACCTGATCGTCTACAAAGACCCACTCGGCACCGTCGCTCCGCGTATCAAAGTGCAGGTCAAGCATCGCCGCGAGAGCAAAGTGTCCTCTCGCGAAATCCGTGAACTGCAAGGCCTTATCCAACACGAGGAGGTTGGTCTGATGGTCTCTAGTGGTGGCTTTGCGAAAGATGCCGCTAACGAAGCCCGCCGCGCATCCAAGCACATCGATCAAATCGATCTTGAACGCCTGATCACTCTCTGGCAGGAGCATTATCCCAAGCTATCGGAAGAAGGCCGGCGAATGTTGCCACTTGCGGCGATCTACCATTTAGCACCGACCGAAGACTGACATGTCCTCTGTATTTCGATGAAACTGACCTGTGCTGAAAGTATTTCACAAAGCCCGCTGGATCTTCTTCGACGTCGGCTACACGCTGTTCGACGAAACGCCGGCGTGGCAGGGTCTGTTCCAAACCGTGTCGGCTGAGTTAAAACGGCGCGGGCGCGACGTGCCGGCCGAGGCGATCTGGCGGACGTACGACGACATCTGCGCGACCTTCGCCCCCTTCCAGTGGCGAGGCCTGTGCGAGCGGTTGGCGGCCAGTCCCGCCGAGGCGATCGAGCTGGAGAAGCTCTCCGGCAGCGGCTGGTCGCACGACGGCGAAGTTGTTTACCCCGGCGCGATCGATACCGTTCGCAGCCTGCACGGGCGGTACCGGCTCGGGGTGATCGCCAATCAGCATGAAGGCACCGTGCGTCGCTTGGCCGAGCGGAACCTGGGCGAGTATTTCGACCTTGTCATCGGCTCGGCTGAGGCGGGCGTGCGCAAGCCTGATCCGGCGATCTTCCAGATGGCCCTCGCGAAGGCCGGCTGCCGGGCGGATGAGGCCGTCATGGTCGGCGACCGCATCGACAACGACATCCGCCCCGCCAATGTCATTGGCATGCAGACGATCCACGTCCGCCAAGGCGGCAGCGGCCGACAGTGGCCACGCTCGGCGGAAGAGACGGCGACGGTGACGGTCGATACGATTGGCGAGGTCGCCAACCTGTTCGGGAGCCGAAGATGACCGACTATCCACCGCCGATTTTAGACGCCCCGCTTCCTAATGTCGCGCCAAACAGCCTGGCGTACGCGACGCTCGCACCGTACTCGGCCGATACGGAACACTTGCGGCTGCTGTCGATCTTTCATTTCATCGTCGGGCCGGTCCAGCTCCTCTTCGGGCTTTTCCCGGTCATCCATCTGGTGATGGGTATTCTGATGCTCAACGGCAAGTTCGGCACGCCCGGCGGCCCGAATCAGCCCGACATGAGTTTTATGGGGTGGATGTTTATCGCCATGGCGTCGGTGTTCATTCTAATCGGCATGGGTTTTGGCATCCTGACGCTAATCAGCGGTTTCCAGATCCAAGCCCGCCGCCGCCGCACCTTCAGCGTCGTTGTCGCGGCGGTGAATTGCATTCACTTCCCTTTTGGCACGACATTGGGCGTCTTTACGCTTATTGTGCTGCTACGCCGCTCCGTGGAGGAACTGTATCGGTCGACCGCCAGGACGTAATGCCTCATGGCTCTTCACGAATACCGCAGCCGCGATGGCGTGATGGTTTACACGCGCCGCGGCATGGGCGATCCGCTGCTGCTGGTGCACGGTGTCTACCCCGGCGCCAGCCATCACGAATTTGATCACAACGTTTCGGCGCTCTGCAGCCGGTTCACGGTGTATGCCGTCGATCTGATCGGCTTCGGTCAGAGCGATTCGCCGCGCCGGGCGCACTCGGCGCAGATGCACCAGCACCTGCTGCGCGACTTCATCAAAGACGTCATCACCGCGCCGGCGGTCGTCGTGGGTTCAGGCCTGAGCACCGGCCTGGCCGCGCGGCTGGGGGTGTATGACGACGGTTGGCTCAGCCACCTGGTGCTGCTCGCCCCGCCGAACAAGCAGGTCTACCACGAGCCACCAGGCTTGGCGGACAACCTCAGCCGCTTCCTGCTCGGCACGCTGGCGATCGGCACGTCGTACTACACGGTCGCCGCCAGCCGCGGCGGGTTGCGGGAGTTCCTCAAGGAAAGCTACCACGACCCCAAAGCCATCACGCGCGAGATCGTTGAGCAGCTGTTCACCGAGGCCAATGAGCCGAACAAGATGATGCCGTTCATCAGTGCCCTCTGCGGCTATTTCGATACCGACCTGGCCAACTGGCTGCCGTACGTGCGGCGCCCGACGCAGATCATCGTCGGCCAAGACCAACTCCCCGTGCCTGAGGATCGCTGGCTGAAATACGCTCAGTGGTCGATGGGGAAACGCCTGGACGTCATCGACGATTCCCGCGACTTCCCGCACCAGGAGCAGAGTGCGAGGACGAACGAGACGATGTTGACCTTCCTGGGTGCTGACGCAGTGAAGCCTTAGGCCGCGCCGGCGAGCCGGCGCAATTGCACCCGCTGCAGGTGGCTCGCCATTTTTTCCAGTGTGCGGCGGCTGGGCGTGTTCTTGCCGGGGATATACAGGCCGAATCGCAGCTTGCCGCTGGGCAGGGCTTTGACGCCTTGTACTTTCATCTTCTCGACGACGCTGAAGGCTTCCATTTGCAGGTTCACGTCCACCGTCGAGCCGACGACCAGGGGCTTGGGGCTGATGACGCCGACGCCTTCGGGGCTGACGTCGGCCAGGATGCAGCCGGCCACGCGATCGACGCCCACCGGCAGGTTCAGCATCACGGCCGTCGTGCGGAAGCTGCCGCGCTGCTCGGCCGATACGGGTTCGCCGACCAAGGCGAAGGCGATCGTCGTGATGCCGTTCTCAAACGTCTCGCCGGCGACGGTGGCCCCCTGCTGGAAGAACTTGCCCCGCGTCTCGGCGAACAGCGTCACCTCCGTGCCGACGGCCAGCCCGGCGACCTGTTCAAAATCAAGCTGGCAGCTCGTCACGCCTTCAATCGCGCGGACCTTGCCTTCGCTCAGCACGCGCTTGTTGTTCTCATTCGGAATGGCCAGAAACGCTGCGGTGTTGAGCTTAAGCATGATGGGTTCCCTCGTTACGTCGATCTCTCAATTCGTATCGGCCGCCGAGGCGAGGATCGTTGAATGATTCACGACCCATAAGAGGATTCCATCAGCCGGCTTGTCGATGTAGAGGCGATTGGCCTAAGTGTTCTTTTGAGCGCGAATCTTGCTCCGTCAAATTACATTCGCGCAGCGCAGGTTAAGTGCTGGCCAAGTATAAGTTTGCAACGAAAAAACGAGCGCCGCGAGCGCGCCTAACTTGCCTAGACCGCCATGTGACTTATGGCCGGCGATGCATGAGCATGTAATGGGTTGATGGCCGGCGGTCGTTCGCGACTTCGCCGCCACACGCGGCAGGGATGGGCCGACCGATTCTGCAGATTCTTCGGTGCTCCGAATTACATCAACCGCATGGTCGTGGCTCATCGC
This sequence comes from Phycisphaerales bacterium, assembly GCA_028288875.1. GTDB lineage: Bacteria > Planctomycetota > Phycisphaerae > Tepidisphaerales > Tepidisphaeraceae > RYN-431. The sequence goes on from JAQGHK010000536.1 coordinate 18,496, forward strand.
TTCTCCAATCAAAATCGCCCGCACAGCCTTGGTGGTGCGTCGGCTTCTGGAACTACCGAAATTTTATCGCCGGCCTGCCGAAAAGTCGGCCAAAAAACAGGCGTTTTGGCGAAATTCCGGCCGCCGTCCAAACGCTGCGGCCGCCCCTGCCAAACTCGGGATCGGATTCCCACGCAACCCGCGGCTTGGTCGCGCGTCCAACGTCATGGAGAATTCGAGCCATGCGGATCGCAGAAATTAAAAGTCGTAGCCGGGCGTTTGCCGCTGCCGTCGTTCTAGGGGCAGCGCTCGCCCGCGGGCAGGCCCTGCCCGCGCCAGAGCCGCGGTTTGCCTTGACCGTCTATTCCAACGCCGACCCGGCGACGTTTGACCCCAAGGGCGACCCGCAGCAGAACACCTATCCGCCGCAGCGCGCCTTGCCCGGCTACGGCGTGGTGCGCGAGCGGCGGGAGATCGATCTGAAAAGCGGCATCAACACGCTCCGCTTCAGCGATGTGGCCGCCGGCATCGATCCGACGACCGTCAGCTTCGAAAGCCTCACCGACCCGGCCGGCACGGCGGTGCTGGAGCAGAACTACGAGTTCGATCTGGTCAGCTCGGCCAAGCTGCTGGAAAAGTACATCGACAAGGCGGTCGTGGTTGAACGGCCGATGGGCGACGGGAAGATCGAAACGATCGAAGGCACCCTGCTGTCGGCCGCGCAGGGATTGGTCATCAAAACCCCAGATGGCGGCGTGCGGATCATCAACGGCTACAGCGGCATTCGCGTGGCCGACGCCGCGGGGCTGATCACCAAGCCCACCCTCGTCTGGCAACTGACGGCCACCAAGGAAGGCAAGCACGACGCGCTGGTGACTTATCAAACCAGCGGCCTGACCTGGCGGGCGGATTACAACATCGTCCTGAACGAAAAGAACACGGCCGCCGACGTGGGCGCGTGGGTGACGATGGTGAACCGCAGCGGCGTGAATTACCCGGACACGCGCCTGAAACTGGTGGCCGGCGACGTGCAGCGCGTGACGCCGCCCCAGCGCGCGGAGGTTCAGTTCGCCGCCCGTGCCATGAGGGATGCGGCAGAGGCCGGCGCCGGCGGCTTCGTCGAAAAGTCCCTGTTTGAATACCACCTGTACACGCTCGGCCGAACCACGTCGCTTCCAGACAATTCCACAAAGCAGATCGAGCTGTTTGAGAAAAAGCTCGACGTGCCGGCGAAGAAAGTGTTCGTCTATTACGGCCTGCCCGAACAGTGGCGTGGATTTTACTCCCCTCAGCCGTACCAGAACCGCGACCTCGGCATCGAAACGAACAAGAAAGTCGACGTCTATATCTCGATCGACAACAAGGAAGCCGCCGGACTGGGCATCCCGCTGCCGGCCGGGCGGGTGCGCGTCTATCAGCGGGACGACACTGAAAAGACGGCCGAATTCGTCGGCGAAGACGTCATTCAGCACACGCCCAAGGACGAGAAGCTGCTGATCCGTGTCGGCAGCGCGTTTGATATTGTCGGCGAGCGGAAGCAGACGGATTTCACGGTGAACGTCGACGGCCACGTCATTACCGAGTCGTTCGAGATCAAGCTGCGGAACCATAAGAAAGAGGCCGTTTCCGTGATCGTGAAGGAGAACTTGTTCCGCTGGGCGAACTGGGAGATCACGGCCAAGAGCGACGCCTTTGAGAAGCAGGACTACCGCACGGTGCATTTCCCCGTCGACGTGCCTGCAGACGGCGAAAAGGTCGTCACGTACACCGTGAAATACACGTGGTAGGCCGCCGAGAAGCGCAAGGCGGCAAAGTAGACCCGCTTTATTGCATCGGCAGCGGCACTCCACCGGGAAAAGCAAATAACCGTTGACCGCGGTGCTGTGGAAAATTAGCCTCTGCGGTTTGTTCGCATGGTGATCGGACTTTTGGCTATTGCCGAGGCCGGCGCTTTACGGTTCTTCAGGGGCGGGGGTTCATGAGAGGTCTTCGTCAAACGCACACGCGTGCGGTACTTCTGTTGGCCGGTGCGTTTGTCGTGTTAGCCATCGCGCGGCCGGTGGCGGCGGATACGACCGTCACCGCTGCAAACCTTCCGCTGAAATCCAGCGGCTCGGCCAGTGGGTCGAGCTGGAACCTCTCCACCAACGGCTATCTCGGCACGTATGTTCGCCTGGACAAGAGCGGCACGCTGAAGCTCACGATGAACGCGCTGGGCACCAGCTCCAAGGGCGTTGCCCCGGACCTGACGCTGGCGATCGCGGATTACAAGAAGTCCTTTGCCGTCACGAGCACGACCGGCGGCTACTACACATACACGTCGCCGATCCTGCCGGCCGGGACGTACTTCGTTCGCACGCAGTTGGACAACAGCCGGACGGTTCGCCTGAACAACGCGCCGGTGACGCTTACACCGAAGCTGACGCTCAAGAGCCTGACGGTGGGCGCGAACGCGAAGGTGCTCAGCAGCAATACCGACGACAACGTCCGCGCGGCGGCCAATACGTATATCGATAACTTCCGCCAAGGCACGGCGACGCTGAAAATTCCCGGCCTGACCGCCGGCCAGGCCGTGCACGTGCGGCTGACGAACAATGCCTTCAAACTCGGCACCTATGTGCCCGGGACCAGCCTGAACGACGTGAACGATTACCTGGGCAGCAACGCGCCGGCCGGCTCGCACGCAGCCAATTTTCAGTCGTTCATCAATGGGCGATTCAACTCGCTGGTCGCTTCCAATGCCGCAAAATGGGGATCGAACGAACCGAGCCAGGGCAATGTCGACATGGCCGGCTCGGACGCGATGATGGCCTATGCCCGCTCGCACGGCATGCAGGCGCGCATGCACAACCTGCTCTGGGGCGACCAGCAGCCGGCGTTTGTGAACGACCTGGTCAGCCGGGCGCAGAACGGCGACGCGGGTGCGAAGACATCGCTCGTGAACGCGATCTCCCAGCGCATCACGTACACCGTCAGCTACAACAATTACATCAACGGCGCGACGCGCGGTAACACGTTCACGCAGATGGACGTGCTGAACGAATCGCTGCACAACAGCAAGTATTGGAGGGTGCTGGGCGCATCCGGCGTGGCCGACATCTACAAGAAGACGGCCACGGCGCTGGCCGGCATTGGATCGAACGCGAAGCTGTATCTGAACGAGTACAACGTGCTGCAGTACTCGCCGAGCACGTATAGCACGAGCACCGGTACGCTCAGCGGCAGCGACTCGTACGCGAACTGGTACCGCCAACACATCACCGATGTGAACAACGCGGGCTTCGCCGCCGGCGGGACGAAGAACGTCGTGGGCGGGATCGGCATGCAGTATTACTCGACCACGTCGGGCAATATCCCCAGCGTCGGCACGATGCAGAAAGCGCTGCAGAACTTCTCCATTGAAGGCCTGCCCATGTCCCTGACGGAATTCGGCGTGCAGGATACCGTCCGCGACGGCACGGCCCCGCAGATCATGGATGACGCCATCCGAATGATGATGGGCACGGCCGGCGTTGACACGTTCATGTACTGGGGCTGGGACCCGGGCGCGACCGATCGCCTCGGCAGCGGCTCCACGCTGGTGAATTCCAATTGGCGAAGGGCCGACGGCAGCTGGGATCTGACGGCTGTCGGGAAACGATTCGAATACCTGTACGGCCGTGGCCTGGATCCGACCGCGCCGGGGGCGAACGCCGATGGATCGAATCCGAAGCCGTGGTCGACGGATCTCACGCGCACCGTGAACGCCGACGGCACGATTAATTTCAAAGGCTTCTACGGCGACTACGCGGTTGATGTCGGCGGGAAGACGTACAACTTTACGTTCAACAAAGGAACGAACAGCTACACGCTCCAGTCGAGCGCAGGCCGGCTGTTTGCGTCGGACATGCCAGAGCCGGTGGGGCTGGCGATTTTCGGTATGGCCGGCATGCTCGGCCTCCGGCGATCACGGAAGTGTTAGGCGGCCACGCGCCGCGTCCGCCGCAGGAGCACCGCAAAGCCGACCAACGAAAGCATCGCCGGCTCGGGAATTAAAATCGATCCGGCGAGATACGGGACGAGGAATTCGGCCTTCGGTGTGCCGAGGCCGGTGACCAAGTCATACCCCGTTGTTGCCGGAATCGGATTGCTGCCGGTCGTGATGTCATTGAACGCCAGGGCGTAGTACGGCGTGTTGTAGAGCGCGTAGAGCATGGTCAGCGTCTGATCACCGGTCAATGATTCCAGCCCATTGGCGGCACGACCTTCGTTGGCTAACGCAATCAGGCCAGCCCACTGCGGCGCGCCGGCGCTCGTGCCGCCAATCTGAATGAAATTGGCGTCGCCGGTGCCGGTGCTGCCGTTGAGCTGGTTGTAGATGAGGAAACCTGTTTGCGGATCGGCGTCGTAGGCGACATCAGGCACGGTCCGATCGGGACCGTCATGGACAGCGTCTTGGTACGCAGGTCGAGTGAAACTTGGACTGACACCACCGCCGGACTTGCTCCACGCCGTTTCGCCCGTGGCGGTGATGGTGGTGCCGCCGACGGCCAGGACATGCGGCGAAGTCGCCGGGTAGTTCGCCTGTATGCCGCGATCGCCCGAGGCGGCCACGAAGCTCACTCCGGCGTGATTCGTTGGCTGCGTGAAGGCTTCATCGAAAAAGCTGTAGCCGCCGTAATCCTGACCGGCGAAGCTCATGCTGATGGCCGACACGCCCGGGACGGATTTGGCGTAACGAACGGCGGTGAACAGATTCGCATACGTTGGCGATTCGGCGGCGACGACCAGAATATTCGCCTGCGGCGCGATCGCATGGGCGTACTGGATATCGAGCGCGCTTTCGTACTCCCAATCGTGAGAGCCGGTGGGTTCCTGAGACGGCAGCGTGCTGCCGCCCGTCTGGTTGACGATCGTCAGCGATGGCGCCGGCGTGAGGCCGAAGTGCGCGTCGAAGTACGCAAGGTCGGACGCAGTGCTGGGATCGGTGTAAGCGACGATCACGGCGATCGTCTGCCCGGCGCCGGTATTGGAAAGTTGATCGAAGCCATAAAACGAGCGGATGCTCGACGGCGTTTGGGCGGCGCCGAACGACGACGCAACAGCAATCGCCGACGCGAGACCGGCCGAAGCAATGCAACACGCCGATCGCCGCATGGGTGAAATCCTGTCCGCTCGCGCCGCGACTCAATCATGCCACGTCTGGCCGATTCGGCAACGTCCGAGTTGGCGGGCGGATAATGCCCATAGCCTGCCAAAACGGGCCAAGTGGCGGCCCATGAAGCACTTCGCGGGTTTATTCCGTTTAACCAATCGGCGGTTGCGCAGTGCTGCCCGTTAGAACGGAACGGCTTGGTCCATCCAGTCGTCGCTGCGGAGCACCTGCTTGCGGTTGAAGCGGGCGAGGCGTTCGGCGCGGGCCTGGGCGAGGTTGATTAGGCGCTGGCCGCCGATCGCGCGCCACATTTTGCGGAAGCGCGGGGCATGGCGGATGAACAGTTCGTCCTCGGCGCTGGCAAAGGTCTGGGCACAGCCGGGATCGCCCTGACGAGCGGCGCGGCCGTAGAGCTGGCGATCGATGCGGCCGCTGGGCTGGGGCTCGGTGTTGATCACGTGCAGGCCGCCGAGTTCGACGACGCCGCGACCGAGGTGAATGTCGGTCCCGCGGCCGGCCATGTTGGTGGCGACGGTGATTTTGCCGATCTGCCCGGCTTCGGCGATGACGTTGGCTTCCTGTGCGTTCTGCGCCGCGTTCAACACGCGGTGCGGCCGGCCGAGCGCGGTGAGGCGCTTGGACAGGTCTTCGCTGGCATACACGCTGCGCGTGCCGACGAGGACGGGAATACCCTTGTCGTTGAGCTCAATAATGCGCTCCATGATCGCTTCGTATTTATCCGCGGCCTTATCGAAAAAGCGCAACGGCAACTGAGTGCGAATGCACGGCTTGTTCGTCGGGATCTTCACGATCGGGCGCGTGTAGATCTGCCAGAATTCGGGCGCGCTTTCCCAGGCCGTGCCGGTCATGCCGCCCATTTCGGGGTATTGGCGGAAGAAACGCTGGAAGCTGATGCGCGCCAGGTTTTCCTTGTCGGCGGTGACCTTCACGTCTTCTTTGATTTCGATCGCCTGATGCAGGCCGTGCCGCCAGCTGCGGTCGGCCATCACGCGGCCGGTGAATTCGTCGATGATCTGAACCTTGCCGTCCGGGTCGATCAGATAATGCTCGTCGCGATGGAAGCAGTGCTTGGCCGTGAGAGCCTGCTGCACGAGTTCTTCGCGCCGGCGACTGCCTTTCCAGAAACCACTGGTATCGCTGGCGCAGATCTCATCGAGGTGGTCGCGGCCTTGCTCGGTGAACTCCACCTGGCGCACTTCAGTGTCGATCGTGAAATCGACATTCTTGATCATCAGGTCGGCCAGCGTAGTGGCGGCGCGGTAACGCTCGGCGTTGGGTTCGTCATCCGGCGAGTTGCTGATGATCAGCGGCGTGACGGCTTCATCAATCAGCAGGCTGTCGGCCTCATCAACAATCACCTTCGCCAGGCCGGGCACCAGCACACTGCTGCGCATGGCCGAACCGCCGAGCAGCGTGACGGCCGTCGCGCTGCTGCTGCGAAGCGTGCCGAGCATGATCTGGTCGCGCAGGAAGTCGGCCACCAGTTCTTTGCTGGTGACGTAAACGACGTTGCGACGGTAGATGTCGATGCGGTCGACGGCATCGGTATCGTGAATCACATAACCGGCCTTGTGGCCCATCATGCGATAAAGCGGCGTCATCAGTTCGGCGTCGCGCTGCACCAGGTAATCATTCACCGTGATGATGTGCACCGGCTTGCCGGAGAGCGCCATGATGCTGGCACCGACGGCGGCGGTGAGGGTTTTGCCCTCGCCGGTGGCCATCTCGGCGACGGCGGCTTCGTGCATCGCCATCGCGCCCATCAATTGGACGAGATAGGGCCGCTTGCCGATCGTGCGGACGGCGGCCTCGCGGGCGAGCGCGAACGCGTACAACAACTTCTCGTCTTGCAGCCGGCCCAGCCGCGCGAGCACGCGCACTTCTTCCACTTCCTCTTTGAACTTCGCGTCGGCCAGCTTCTGAACGTCCGGCTCCATCGCCTCGATCAGCTCGGCCTGGCGCTTGAGGCGCGGCAATACGCGGCGGCGATTCTTCACCCAGCCCGTCGCGGCGTGCGCGGGGATATCCAGGCCCTTGAGCTCAGGCGCTTTCACCCGGCGGGCATCGAAGACGTTGTACAGTTCGGCGGCAGCGGTCATGGTCAGTAGGCAGACGGCAGAAAGCAGTAGGCAGAATGCACATCAACTTATACGGCAATAGCCCGTTTAACGATGTCTTCCTGCCGTCTGTCTTCTGCCGACCGCCCTCTCCTCTTAGCTTTGCGAGCTTTGCATCGTCAGCTGTTGGAACCAGCGGTACGCCTGCATGGCCAGCGGCTCGGGGTTGTTGCTCTTGAAGCGGACGTAGGCGCGCTGGCCGGGATAGAACAGCTCTTCGCCCGTTTTTTCGTCGCGAATCGGATTGTTGAAGATCATGCGCGCTTCGTAATTCTGTGCTGCGGTGGTGGTGCCTTTGGGGTCGCTGGCGTCCGGAGCCTCGGTGCCGCCGCCGGCGTGCGTGAGGGCGGCCGAGCGAACTTCACGCTTGGCGGCCGGGCCGATGCGGATCTTGGTCGTCACTGGGACCACATGGTTGATATCGCCGGCCACGCGCAGCTCGGCGTGGTAGTTGCCGATGCCGACGTTATTCAGCCGGTCACGATCGGCCTGATCGATCAGGACGAACGCCTCCAGATCCTTCACCTGCGTCACCTCGGCTACTTCTTGCGCCTTGGGCAGGAACGAGCCTTTCAGGTTATCGATCTGCGGCGCGACTACGCGGCCGTTGATGGGCGAGCGGATTTCCAGCTTGCTGACTTTGTCTTTCTGCTCGTTGAGGATTTTAGTTAGCCGGGTTTGGCGTTCCAGATCAATCCCATACTTCGCGGCGTCGCCGACACGGCTGCTCTGCAGTTCCATGCCGACAACTTGAAGGTCGATCGCGCTGGTCAGCAGTTTGTTCGATTCGTCGTCGTTACGAAGCACGATGAGCAGCTGGCCTTGCTTCACGACTTCGCCGTCTTTGACGAGCACCTTGTCGACAAAGCCGGGCGTTTCCACGCGCAGGGTCTGTCGGGCTGCGGCTTCAAGCACGCCTTCGGCGCGAACGGTAACGGGGAATTTCACGATACCGACGAGCGCGATCAGGATCGCGGCGACTGCAACGCTGAAGGCGACCGCCCGGCCGCGCTTGCGGTGCAGTTCGGGCTCGGTGGCCAGATACTTGGCGAATTTGAACAGCGGGAAGATGGCGAAGGTGCCGAACGCCGTCGCGCCCATGATCAGGCCGACAACCTTGATTTCCTGTGGCAGCGTGAAGAACAGCATGTACGCGATCGCCAGGCTGACGAACACGCGGTAGCCGCTGCTGGCAATGGCGTAGACGAATAGTTCGATGCGCTGCTTCAGCGGCGGCAGCGGCTGCTGCTGCTTCACGCGGAAGATGTGCCGCTTGACCAGGCCCAGCGCGTATTCGCTGGCCTTGCGCTGCAGGTTCGGGATTTCCCAGAAGTCGGACAGGATGTAATAGCCGTCGTAACGCAGCAGCGGGTTGGCGTTGAAGACGATCGTGCTGACCGAGGCGATCAGCATCGTGTTGTAAGCGAGTTGATTGACCAGATTCGCGCCGCTGCCGTAGGTGGCTTTCCAGATAAAGGCGCAAATGGCGGCGACGAACAATTCAAAAATCATGCCGCCCGCACCTACGAACACGCGCTTCCACTTATTCGGGAACGCCCAGGCCGTGCTCGCATCGACATAAGGCGTCGGCACGAGCACCAGCAGCATGATGCCCACTTCATGCACCTCGCCGCCGAAGCGACGACAGCTGAACGCGTGGCCCATTTCGTGAATGAACTTGATGACGACGAACGTCACCCACAGCCAGGCCCAGTTACCCGGATCGATGGCGTTCTTCGCGGCGCCCTGCAGTTCGGTCCACATCGGAGCGATGCTGATGACCGCGGCGATGATCACGCCCAGCCACACGATCGCCCCAAGCCAGCTGAGCAGCAGGCGGATCGGCGGCATCCAGGTTTTGATGAACATGTCCGGATCCCACACGGGAATCCGCGGGAACAGGATGTTCATCAGCTTCTGCTGCATCTGCCGCTGGTTGTGCATCTTCTGCCGCTTGAGAACGACGGCCGAGTCGGGGGTGACGTCGGTCTCGATCAAGTTGGCGGCAAAGAGCTGTGACAGGATTTGAATGACTTCAGGTTGCGTGGGCGCGTCATCGGCGAGCTGGCCGCCGACGAGGTCCCAGGCTTCGCCAATGGTGCGGCTGCCATCGAGCAGGCCGACGAAGCGGTACGCCGGATCAGAAAGGCGATGGAACTGATTGCCGGCCGGATCGCGGACGACATACCAGCGCTCGCCGCGGAAATACTGACGGCTGATCTGCGCCGTCGGCCGAAGCCGCGGGCGCAGTTGGACGACGCGGTACCAGGACTCCGAAAATGTGGGACGAAGGGCGAGGGTCATATTGGGCTCGAGTCACTGACGTCTGTGGTTGCGGGTATAAACCCTCGCAAACACGGTTCGTATTGTGGCGATGTCAGTTTCTGGGCGGGTTTACACTCGCGATCACAGACGCACTTCTTTAAATCCACAGTTTCAGGCGCGTCCACTCCCAGAGCCGGTGCAGGCCGTGCCAGTAGAGCGGCTTCTTTTCGACATCGATCCGGGCTTCGCCGAGCTGGCCAGGCTGCCACTTGGCATCGAAGCCATCGATGCGGGCGTACACGCGGAACGTGTTGGCCGCTTCCTTGGTTTCGCCCAGCGGCACGATGCGGGTGATTTCAACCGCGTGGCGTTCGTTCGGGCTGCTCTTGGTGGCCAGGGTGCCGGTGCTGCCGACTTTCAGAAGCTGAATGTCACGTTCGTTGACGGTCAGCTCGCTCTGCAGGTCACCTTTGTGGCCGATGGGGGCGATTTCCATGAGGGCGTCGCCCTCTTTGACTTGGCTGTTGATCTTTTCTTTCA
>JAQGHK010000537.1 GCA_028288875.1 Phycisphaerales bacterium
CGTCCGCCTCGATCGCAACGGCAGGCGTCGCCACGGCGCTGACCGTCTCGGCCACCGATAACTACGGCAACCTGGACACGACCTACATCGGCACCGTCCATTTCACCAGCAGCGACGCCCAGGCGACGCTGCCGGCCGATTACACCTTTACCGCTGACGACGCGGGCACGCGCAACTTCTCGGCAACACTTAAAACCAGCGGCGCCAAGGACATCACGGCCATCGATACTGCCAACCTCTATGCCAACGGCCGCACCGCGGCGATCAACGTGGTTGCTGGCGCGGCTCAGTCGATCAGCATGATCGGCGGCGGCGGTCATATCGGCAGCAGCCACGCGGTCCTCATCACGGCGGTCGATGCATTCGGCAATGTCGCCACTAGCACCACCGGCCCCGCCCATCTCACCAGCACTAACCCGGCGACGCAGATCGGAGCAGACGCCTTGTTCGTGAACGGCGTCGCTGCCCTTTACATCACGCAGACCACGCTTGGCACAGAAACGCTCACCGCTAACGCGGCCGGCATGACGGCCAGCGAAACAATCGTCGGAACGCCCGGCGATGCGGCCTTATTCAAAGTCAGCAAGCTGCCCGGCGGCGTGGCCGGTTCCATGCAGTCGATGACCGTGACCGCATACGACGCTTATGGCAACATCGCCGTCGATTACACCGGCACTGTGGTCTTCAGCAGCAGCGATCTGCAAGCCACGCTACCGGGCTACGTGTTCAGCTCGGCCGATGCGGGTACGCACACGTTTAACATCGTGATGCGCACGTCGGGCACGCAGAGTGTGACAACGTTTGACCTGGCCAAGCCGGCGATGAGCAGCACGCAGACAGGCATCGTCATCACGGCCGCTGCGGCCAAGACGATCTCGGTCACGCCGCCGCACGGGGTTGTCGCCGGCACGGCGCAGAACGTGACCGTCACCGCGCGTGATCAGTTCGGCAACATCGCTACCGGCTACACCGGCACGGTGAAGTTCGCCACCAGTGATACGCTCGCCACACTGCCGTCCACCTACACTTTCACGGCGGCCGATGCGGGCAGCAAGACGATCAGCATCACGTATAAGACCTCCAGCGGCCAAGACTTCACCGCGAACGATTCAGTCAATGCGACGATGACCTACTACCAGCGTGACATCATGATCACGCCGGCCGCAATGAGCGGCTTTTCCTTCCGCACACCGTCGAACGTTTCGGCGGGCACGGCGTTAGGACTGACGCTCTCGGCCGTCGATGCCTTCGGCAACACCGTTACGGGCTATACTGGCAAGGTACACTTCACCGGCCCTAGCGGCAGCACGCTGCCGGCCGACTACCAATTCAACGCTCTCGACGCGGGTATGCACACGTTCAACATCACCTTCGCCAACACCGGCACGGCAACGTTGAACGTCACGGACCTGCTCGATAACAAACTCAAGGGGACGACGGCCATTACCGTGAAAACCGCGACGAGCACCGGCGGTGGCGGGTCCACTGGCGGCGGTGGCACCGGTGGCGGTGGCGGCAGCGGCGGCGGCGGAAAGAAGGTCGTTTAATGCGCGATTGGTGATCCGAATGGCTGCGCAAAGACCCCGACCGGAGGCGGCGGGGTCTTTGTTTTTACCGCACGACGCCCACCTCAACTTCGACGGCAACGCAACAACGGTCAGCCGGACCACAAGTCGAGATGAGATGAAGAGGGGAGTCCGAGGGGAAGCAGGGGCAATAAATGTGCAGAGGCCAAAAACAACGGCCCGACCAATCGCTCAGTTTTGGTCGCGCCGTCAATTGTTTGTATTCCACAACTTACGAGCCGAGAGAGGGAGGCTCCCAAGAATACCGTCAAGGCCGACTTGGTCGATTGCACGTCGCGCTTCCCGAGCAATTGTTCCTCGCTATCGGCTTCTTGGCCTGCCCGGCCACTGAACGGTTTTGCGTTATGGCACCTCGACAATGGTCATCGCCGATCGAAGCTGCCCTTCTGGCATTGATCGCCGGGTGCGCATCTACAGGGCCGTCCGCCCGCTGTCGCGATCCAGACGTCGCACCGCAAATTTTGACGTTCGCCCTCAAGTCAAACGAATGAAACCTCACTGAGGTTGTTCCAAATGGCGAGACGAGGCCGTTAAGTTGGGTCTTTGCCAAGCTTCATTCGCAGCAGGCATGCATCATCAGCCACGACGTTTGCGATAGGTCAAACATGGTGGGATTTGCGTGTTTTCAGATTTCTCCGTCGTACACGATGCAGGTTATGACGGGCTGGTCAGATGTTTTTGACGAGATCATGAATCCGGGGCAAGATCGCGGGGCTGATCCGAAGCTTCAGGTTTATGGCATTCGAATCCGCCGAACGCAGCCGGTGCCATAAACCAGCCGCACCAGCGGACCGGCTCCGCCTGCCGATGCAGCCAAGCGGCTCGCAGCTATCAGCGGCGGCGTATGACCATACTGGAACGGACCGGCCTGGCGCAACGGCCCTTGTGATTCCGACGCGTCTCGGCGCCCGGCTGGCCGTTGAATGCTGGTCCGTTATGCCGACTATCTGATAGCTGCTAACAAATTTGGAAAAGTTGAATTTCACTCGGCGGACTTTAGCGTTCGACGTTGAACGGAATGACATCTCGCGATCCTCCCGGGCCATGACGGTGGGACGACGTCCCGCCCTACGAACTTCTTCCACTCAGAACTGCTTTCATCATGAAACCACCACGCGTCATCCCTCGGCTTTCTATGACATGGGCCCTGATCGCGGGCGTCGCAGTCGCAACGGCATTTGCACCAGAAAGCAGGGCCGGCGATCTGGGCGTTGATGTGAACGCCGACGTGGACGCGTTCGGCAAGGACCAGATGAGCATCGGTGTCCTGACCGAATACGGCCGGACGCACACCGCCTACGCGCTCCCGATGTTCAATCAGCCGCCGGGCGATCATGTTCGCTATTGGGACAACATGGTGGAGCAGTACCAGTCGGCCCAGATCGATTTCATCGCCGTCTGGCTCAAGGGCAACGATCAGCCGGCAACCTTCGCCAATTTAGTGAAGGCCGTCGACAAGCGCGGGTTGACTGATCGCATTAAGATCATGCCGTTCGACGACAACCCGGCTTCGTGGACGGCGATGTGGAACTTTGATCACGGCAACGGGTACGGCTACAAAGTACCGTTCGACATCAGCACGCCGGCCAGCTGGGGCTACGTATGGGACAAGAACCTCAAAGCCTTCTTCCAAAACGTTCCCGACGCGAACCGCTACAAGATTGACGGCCGTCCGGTTTACCGGGTCTGGTCGGCCGCTCCGGCCTTCCTGTCCAATGTCGCCGGCAACGGCTCCAAGCTGCTGCGCTACCTGCGGGAGC
>JAQGHK010000541.1 GCA_028288875.1 Phycisphaerales bacterium
GCGACGGGTTTTTGCTCGTCGCCGACGATGCTGTCGGCGGGTTCTTCGCGATCAACGGCGGGAAGCTCGGTGAAGATGTGACGAACTTGTATTACTTCGCCCCGGATTCGCTGGATTGGGAGCCCCTGCAGATCGGCTACTCCGACTTTCTTCAGTGGGCGTTCTCGGGGAAGCTGGATCAGTTCTATGAGTGGATTCGGTGGCGTAATTGGGACAGCGATGTACGCACGCTGCTTGAGGATCGTTGCTACGCCTTCTACCCGTCCCTCTTCACGAAGGAAGGCAAGGGCGGTTGTGGCCAGCGTGCCGAAATCCCCGTCGAAGCGGCCTGGAGCCTTCAAATGGATCTTAGGAAGCAACTCGGGCCGGCCGGTCGGGTCAGCTAACCCACCAATGCAGTGGACCGAGCCGGCGCGTAAGCTTCTCGTGGTCCGAGAGCTGGTGCGCTGCCGGCTCGACCACTGATCGGCATTACCTTATCCGGCACATTTAGGCACTCCGATGTTCGGATGGTTATCTGTCGTTTGCTTTTTCCTTGCCGCCTACGTCAGCGTGGGCGCTTGGACGGTTTCACGCCGGCATGCGCCGCTGACCCCGCAGTTTGCTGAATATCTGAATCGAATGGCGACGCAACCGGCGGACGCCCGCTCGTCCATGCCGGCATTCATCGGGGCTACCAGCACGCCGCGTCCGCTCTTATCAATTTCATTCACATACATCGCGATCACGTTTATACTGATGGGCAGCGTTTTCTTCGTAATGCAGGCGCGGCGGTCCAGACGTGCCGGATAACCACCCGTTGCAGTGGACCGGCTCCGGCGTCGGGGTCGCTCAGGCCAGCAAAGCCCACTGGCCGGCCCCGGCCACTGAACGGTTTTGCGTTATGCGGCACAGGGAGATCACATGAGCTGGTGGGACCGATTCAAGGGCATGTGGATGACCTTCTGGTTTGGCCTAGCGGTTGGCGTAGCGACCACATATGTGTCCAATTTCGGAATGCGCCAGCCGTGGTGGGCTTTCTATTCCACGGTCGCATCGATTGTGGTCATCCTATTGCCTGATGCGATTGAGGGTGCTCATCGTTTGGTGGCGCATCGTCAACGGCGTGCCGCATAATGGTAGTTATCCCGCCGTGGCAACCCGACTCTTCATCCTCGCGGTACTGCTCTCTATCGGCGTCTTCCTCGCCGGTGCGGTAGCCTCCGCGATCGCCGGCCGTGTCGATTCAGACCGCCAGTTCTTGTGCCTCGGACAACATCTGCACGTCACCGTTTCAAGTCGCGGACTGGACCGGCGTGTTGTCGTATTCAATGATCCGCAACTCGGCCCGGGACTGCGTGGCATCATTCCCGGCAGTCAGGGCACGTATCCTTCTATCTTGTTCGACAGCGTTCCGGGCGTTTCGATTGTCAGCGTCGGCGTCTTCGATGTAAGGAATCGTTTCTGGACATCGTCATTGAGCTTGTGGTATTTGCTTGGTCTGTCAGCGGTGTTACCGCTCGCGTGGCTGGTTGGTCATCGTCGGCGTTCTGGCCGCGGCTTTCCGGTCGAAGGCATTGCGGCTGCGGGATAACTACCCGCTGCAGTGACCGGCCCCGGCGTCGGGACTGTTCAGGCCAGACGGTCCATCGGCCGGCCCCGGCCACTGAACGGTGATACGTTATCCCACCATGAACGACCCACGCCGAGTCCGAGTCCCGTGGCACAAGCAGCGGTGGCATCTGCGCTACCTCCTCCCAGCTGCATTGTTTTGGTTCATGGCCGGCTCCTCCGTATTCCACATAAGGGCGGCCCCAGTCGGTCTTGCTGTCATAGCGCTCGTCTGCGGTACAATCGCGGTCCTGTATACTCGCATCTTCTGGCATTCGCGTTTCCCTCTCCGGTCGGCTCGCGAAGGGTCGGGCGAGGTGGGATAACCATCCGCTCCAGCGGACCGTGGCCGGCGTTATAGTTTGTTCAGGCCAGTGGTGTTGCTGGGCCGGGCGCGCCACTAAACGGTGTTGCGTTATCTCGCCTCGATTATTCGGAGCAATCATGGTGCACGTCAACCTCGTCCTGTGGCTCGCGATGCTCGGTGCGGTGCTATCGCCCGCACCGGATAATGTGGCCAAATGGACCGCAGTTGCAGGTATGGTGGTCGCCGCACTCCGGGAACACTCTGCAGTGCGGGGTTTCCTCAAGTCAAAGAAGAACGGCGCGCTGGGCGCACCGGCGGCGAGATAACCAGCCGTTGGAATGGACCGGCCCGGCGGAACGGTCCTTATGATTCGTAAGCGTGGTCGGCGCCGGGCCGGCTATTCAACGTCGGTCCGTTATTCAGCAGAGGAATTGTGCGCCTACCAAAATTGCCCACAGAGTACTCCGCGACCACCGTTCGCTCAGACGGTGATCGCTCACGCATTTTCCTTCGGAGCGACCGGCGCCGAGTCGAAATGGATTTCCAGAATGGCCAGCAGCACGTGATGATCGCGCGCGGCGACCTGGGCATTGGATGGATCTGGCAAAATGCCGAACCTTGGCTTGAGACGCCGATGGATTGGCAGATGGTTTCCGGCGACGTCGATCTATGGAGCGCACTGGCATGGCAGGAAGCCGGACAGTTCGACATTGACGGCGAGACGTGCCTGTGCTTCAAAGGATTTGGCGCGGGTTCCTGTGAAAAACCGCAGGAAGAATGTTTTGTTCTGCCAAGCGGTATTCGCAGGCGCGTGATCACGTATCGAACTGACGGCGGAGTCGGGATCATCGTTGATTGTGTCGATCTGAAGCTCGGTCCACCGCCGCTCAGTATTTTCGAGCTTCCGCCGGATGCCCGCGTGCAGCGTCTCGGCGGCTAAATAACCCGGCACTGCAACGGACCAGCTGGGCAGAACGGTCCTTGTGAATTCGATACGGCCAGGTGCCCGGCCGGCCGTTGAATGCTGATCCGTTATGCAACAGGGGAAACCAGCACCAACGACCGTGTATCTTCTCGAGCACGAGCATGAAATGCCGGCGGGACACGACGACGTGAAGCTGCTCGGCATCTACTCTTCGCAGGCCAAAGCGGAAAGGGCTCGTGAGCGACTCCGCTTACAGCCCGGCTTTCGTGAGTGGCCGAATGGTTTTATAATCAGTTCTCACCAAGTGGATCAAGATGAATTGACTGAGGGCTTCGTGACTTTGATGCCGGAAGATATGTGAGTGTGGAAGCGGCTCGGTTGTCGCATAACCGCGCACCGCAACAGACCGGCCGGGCGGAATGGTCCTTGTGATTCCAGCGCGGCTCGGCGCCCGGCTGGCCGTTAATGCTGGTCCGCTATGCCGCCTATCTGATGCCCGCTGACCACTTCGGAAAAGATGAATTTCACTCGGCGGACTTTAGCGTTCGACGTTGAACGGAATGACATCCTGCGATCCTCCCGGACCGCAACGGCGGGACCAATCACGCCCTACGAACGCATTCCACTCAAAACTGCCCTCATCATGAAATCGCCACGCATCATCCATCGGCTTTCTATGACGTGGGCCCTCATCGCGGGCGTTACAGTCGCAACGGCATTTGCACCAGAATCCAGGGCCGGCGATCTGGGCGTCGATGTGAACGCCGACGTGGACGCGTTCGTCAAGGACCAGATGAGCACCGGTGGCCTGGTCGAATACGGCCGAACGCACACCGCCTATGCGCTCCCGATGTTCAATCAGCCGCCGGGCGATCACGTTCGCTATTGGGACAACATGGTGGAGCAATACCAGTCGGCCCAGATCGATTTCATCACCGTCTGGCTCAAAGGCAACGATCAGCCGGCGACCTTCGCCAATTTCGTAAAGGCCGTCGACAAGCGCGGGTTGACCGATCGCATTAAGATCATGCCGTTCGACGACAACCCGGCCTCGTGGACGGCGATGTGGAACTTCGATCACGGCAACGGGTACGGCTACAAAGTGCCGTTCGACATAAGCGCGCCGGCCAGCTGGGCCTACGTCTGGGACAAGAACCTCAAAGCCTTCTTCCAGAACGTTCCCGACGCGAACCGCTACAAGATTGACGGCCGTCCGGTTTACCGGGTCTGGTCGGCCGCTCCGGCCTTCCTGTCCAATGTCGCCGGCAACGGCTCCAAGCTGCTGCGCTACCTGCGGGAGC
>JAQGHK010000291.1 GCA_028288875.1 Phycisphaerales bacterium
GTACGACGGGCTACGCGCGTGACATCAGTGCGGACGGGTCGACCGTTGTGGGCGGGCCGGGCAATTCGGTGCTGCCGAGCCAGTCGTTTCGCTGGACGGCCGGTGCGGGAGCTGTGGGGATGGGCACGCTGGCGGGCGGCAACTACAGTAACGCTTTCGGCGTCAGCGCCGACGGCAAAGTCATCGTCGGCGAAAGCAGCAATGAGACCGGACGATACCAGGCCTATCGCTGGACCGCCGCCGGCGGCATGATCGGGCTCGGCTACTACGGCACCTGGGGCTACAGCACGGCCACCGCCGTCAGTGACGACGGGCGGGCCGTCGTCGGCTACGGCTACACCAACAACGACTACGCCTATCCTTACCGCTGGACACCTTTGACGGGCATCACCCTGCTCAGCGGTGTCGGCAATGCGTCGCCGCCGCCGGGCTCGGCTAATGCGGTTAACGGCGACGGATCGGTCATCGTCGGCGGCAGCAATTCCACGCTCGGCACGCAGGCGTTCCGCTGGACCGACGCCGGCGGGATGGTGCAACTCGGCGACCTGCCCGGCGGCAGCTACGGAAGCTACGCCACGGCCGTCACCTACGACGGCAACACGCTCGTGGGCACGGGCAATGGGCCGACCGGACGCCAGGCGTTCCGCTGGTCGGCCGCGACGGGCATGGTCGGCCTGGGCGTGCTGCCGGGCGACTTCATCGAAAGCGCCGCCAGAGGCATCAGCGACGACGGCAAAACAGTCGTGGGCTGGTCGGCCACGGCCACGCGTAGCGAGGCGTACTATTGGACCGAAGCCGGTGGCATGCGGCGGCTGTGGGACGTGCTTCGCGACGCGGGCCTTAACCCGGCTGCCGGCGGCTGGAGCACGTTGTACGACGCGTTTTCGATCAGCGCTGATGGCCAGACGATCACGGGGTACGGCCTTCGCAGCGGGTCGTACGCGTCGTTCGTGGCCGTCATCCCGGAACCGACGGCCGCCGTCGGACTCGGGCTCGTGGCGATCCCCTTGCTCGGCCGGCGTCGGCGGGCTGGCGGCTTGTGACGGTATCGCCATCGCGATACGATTCGGGCCAATGCGAACGACGACGCGAATCACTGTCACTACCACCACCGACTAGCGTCGGCCGGTTTCGCGTTCTTGACCAAGTAACCGACACCGCCCGATGTTAAGCATCGGGCGGTTTTCTTTTTCTACCTTTCAAGCGACGATCAAGACCATGGCCACCGCAATCCTTCCCGACGGCAGCAAACGTGAACTTCCCGATGGCAGCACCGTGTTCCAAGTGGCCGAATCCATTGGCCGCGGCTTGGCCAAGGCCGCCATTGTCGGCAAGGTCGATGGCAAACTGGTCGATCTTTCGCACCCGCTCGTCGGCGAGCACGAAGTCAGCATCGTCACCGATCGCGATCCGGATGGGCTGTCCGTCCTTCGGCACAGCACTGCGCACGTGCTGGCGCAGGCGCTGCGCCGGCTGTACGGCGAAGGGCTGCAATACACCATTGGCCCGGTGATCGAGAACGGGTTTTATTACGACTTCCAGTTTCCCGAAGGCGTGAAAGTGACCCAGGACGATCTGCCGAAGATCGAAAAAGAAATGGAAGCGATCATCGCCGCCGACTTCAAGTTCGGTCGGGAAAATGTGCAGCCGGAAGACGCGCGCAAGCGACTCAGCAGCCGGAATCAGAAGTTCAAAAAGGAACTGATCGACGAACTGGAAAAGGCCGGCGAAACCAGCGTCAGCCTTTACGAGCAAGGCGACTTCCTCGATCTCTGCCGCGGGCCGCACATTCCCGGCACCGGGAAGATCAAGGCGTTCAAGCTGATGAGCATTGCCGGTGCCTACTGGCGCGGCGATCAGGCACGCGAACAGCTTACCCGCATCTACGGCACCGCGTTCTTCGATAAGAAGCAGCTCGATCAGCATCAGAAGATGCTCGACGAAGCCAAGAAGCGCGACCACCGCGTCATCGGCCCGGCGCTAGGCCTCTACACCATCGACGACCAGGTCGGCCAAGGCCTCGTTCTGTGGAAGCCCAAAGGCGCGGTCATCCGCCAGGAGCTTCAGAACTTCATCGGCCAGCACCTGAAGCGCCAGGGTTACAGCCAAGTGTTCACCCCACACATCGGCCGGCTCGGTTTGTACAAAACCAGCGGACACTTTCCGTACTACCGCGAAAGCCAGTTCCCGCCGTTGGTGGATCGTGAGTTCGCCGCGAAGCTGGCCGAGGAAAAGTGCAGCTGCAGCGATCTGGCCAACCTGATGGAAAAGGGCGACATCGACGGCTACCTGCTCAAGCCGATGAACTGCCCGATGCACATCCGCATTTACGCCAGCGAACAGCGCAGCTATCGCGACTTGCCCGTCCGCTTGGCCGAGTTCGGCACCGTCTATCGCTGGGAAAAGTCCGGCGAACTGGGCGGCATGACCCGCGTCCGCGGCTTCACCCAGGACGACGCGCACCTGTTCTGCACCCCCGAGCAGGTGGCCGCCGAAGTGAGCGGCTGTCTGGAGCTGGTGAAGATCGTCCTCAGCACGCTCGGCATGAATGACTACCGGGTGCGCGTCGGTTTGCGTGACCCGGATAAAGCGAAGTTCGTCGGTGATGCGGCGCAATGGGATGCCGCCGAGGCCGCCTGCTTGGCCGCCGCCGAAACGCTCGGCGTGCCGTTCACCAAGGAGCCCGGCGAGGCCGCGTTCTATGGCCCGAAGATCGACTTCGTCGTCCGCGACGTCATCGGCCGAGAATGGCAGCTCGGCACGGTGCAGGTCGATTACCAGCTGCCGCAGCGGTTCGACCTCAGCTACGTCGGCCAGGACAATCACCCGCACCGCCCGGTGATGATCCACCGCGCCCCGTTCGGCAGCATGGAGCGCTTCATCGGCGTTCTCACCGAGCACTTCGCCGGCGCGTTCCCGCTGTGGCTCGCCCCGGTGCAGGTGGCTGTGCTGACTGTTAGCGAGAAGACGGACGAATACGCCGCAAAGGTGACCCAGCAGCTGAAGGACGCGAACTTGCGCGTCGAACTACACAACAGCGGCGACAAGATCGGCAGCAAAATCCGCACTGCTCTGATGGCCAAGACATCGATCCTGCTGACCGTCGGCGAAAAGGAAATCGAAACCGGCACCGTGAGCGTGCGTTCATACTTCGACACGCCCGACGCACTCAAGGGCACGATGAGCGTCGCCGACTTTATCGCCGCCGCAACGGCGAAGGTGGAAGCGAAGTGGCATCCGGCGCAAACTGCGTCGGCCAGTGCGTAGCCTGGCCATCGAGCATCTCGGGTATTCCATCTGCGTCGAAAGGGGCCGGCGATGCGAAGGAAGAAATGGGTGTTGTGCCTTTTGGGCGGCATGGCGATCAACGTTGTCATGGCTTGGTCCATTGGGATTTGGGCCCAACCGTCGGGCTATGTTCAACTCCGTGTGCCTCCCTTAGCGACGATGAGCGCGGAGGCAAAAGTTAGACCCGGTGAACACGTCCTCTGGGACCGCTATGACGCGTTCGGTTTCAATGCTTACATGCCGAGCATCAATGTTTCTGAAGTGGATCGCTTCGACGGCTATGTAGCGCCTGGCTACAACAACCCGGAGCTGCGGGTAACGGGTTGGCCAATGCGTTCGATGCAATCGATGACACGGTACGTTCGCGCTTACAAGGGAGTTGATAGGCCGAGGCGGTGGGATTTACCGGTCGGCGAAATCGTTAGGCGCGGAATGCAAACGGCGTGGGTTCCCGCATTGTTGCACCCGCATATGGATGGAAGAATAGCGTTGGTGCCGATTCCGCTGGGGTTTGTTGTCAATACTTCCATCTACGCACTCGCAGTTGCAGCTCTTTTTAAGGGGGTAGCATGGCTCAAGTCCAAGCAAAGTCAGCCCCGAGGATTTGACATCATCTTGCCGGGTGAATGACGGCGACGCTCCTCGTTACAAGAAATCCCGCGCCTAATACCGTGCGGGACATGTTCCATGGCTGTATGTTTTCGCTATCAAAGGGAGACGCACATGGGCCTCTGGGACAAACTCACCAACGAACTCGTCGACATCATCGAGTGGCTGGATCAGGACCGCGAGACGATCGTCAAGCGGTTTGAGCGGTATCAGAACGAGATCAAGTACGGGGCCAAGCTCGTGGTGCGCGAGGGGCAGGTCGCGGTCTTTGTGAACGAAGGCAAAATCGCCGACGTTTACGCGCCGGGCACTTACACGCTTGAAACGCAGAACATGCCGATCATGGCCACGCTGCGGGGCTGGAAGTACGGCTTCAACTCGCCGTTCAAGGCCGAGGTGTATTTCGTTTCGACGCGGGTGTTCACCGATCGCAAGTGGGGCACCAAGAACCCGATCATGCTGCGCGACCCGGAGTTCGGCCCGACGCGGCTGCGGGCGTTCGGCACCTTCGCCATCCGCGTGGCTGACGCGGCGACGCTCATTCGCCAACTCGTCAGCACCGACGGCCGGTTCAGCATCGATGAGATCGGCGACCAGCTGCGCGACATGCTGACGGCCCGCTTCGCCGACGCGCTGGGTGAAGCCAAGATTCCAGCGCTGGACCTGGCCGCGAATCAGGACGAGATCGGCAAAGTCCTCATCGGCCGGGTGAACGCCGACTTCCAGCCGATGGGCATTGAAGTCGCCTCGCTGGTCGTTGAAAACATCTCGCTGCCGCCGGAAGTGGAAGCGGCCATGGACAAGCGCACCAGCATGGGCGTGCTGGGCAACCTCGATCAATACATGAAGTTCCAGACCGCCGAGGCGATCACCAAGGCCGCCGAAAACACCGGCGGCGTGGCCGGCATCGGCGCGGGCTTGGGCGTCGGCCTGAACATGGCCAACCAGATGACCGGCGCGATGACCGCCGGCGGACAACAGCCCGCCGGCCAGCAGGCACCGCCGCCGATCCCTGGCTTGGTGCAATTCCACGTGGCCATCGCGAATCAGCAGCAGGGGCCGTTTGATCTCACGTCACTGCAGCAGAAGGTCGGTGCGGGGCTGATCACCCGGCAGACGCTGGTGTGGAAACCGGGCATGCCAAACTGGACGCCGGCCGAGCAAGTGGCGGAACTGAAGTCGCTGTTCGATAGCGTGCCGCCGCCGCTGCCGGGATAAATTAATGAACGCAGAGGCGCAGAGGCGCAGAGACGCGGAGAAGAAAAAACAAATAGCGGTTGAACGCCAAGACGCCAAAGCGCCAAGAAGAAATAGAGGGGGGGCCAAACTTAGCTTTTCTTTCTTCTTGGCGATTTGGCGATTTGGCGTCTTGGCGTTCAAAACTCTTTCTTCTCAGTCCCTCTGCATCTCTGTGTTCAACTTTCTCCCATGTCGCCTTCGACTGAACCTCGCCAATTTCCCTGCAAGCAGTGCGGCGCGTCGCTCGTGTTCGCGCCGGGCACGCATTCGCTGAAGTGTCCGCACTGTGGCACGCTCAACGAGATCGCGGCCGACGCCACACCGATTGAAGAGATCGATTTCCAAACGCAACTTCAGCAACTCAGCGATAAGCAGGACACGCACGAGGCCGTTGTCGTGCACTGCGACGGCTGCGGGGCCGAATCCACGCTGCCGCCGAATACGGCTGCCGGAAGTTGTCCGTTCTGCGGCCGGCCGATCGTGGCGACGGCGCAGGTGAAAACGCTGATCAAGCCGCGGTCGCTGCTGCCATTCGCAATCGATCGCGGGAAGGCCACGCCGCAATTCGCCTCGTGGCTGGGCGGCTTGTGGTTCGCGCCAAGTTCGCTGAAATCCGCCGCCGAGAGCGGTAAGCTCGTCGGTGTTTACCTGCCCGCCTGGACCTACGACAGCCAGACCACCAGCGATTACACCGGCAGCCGCGGCGATCATTGCTGGGTCACCGAAACCTATACCGAAACCGTGAATAATCAGACCGTCACGCGCACTCGCCAGGTGCAGCACACCCGCTGGTCACCGGCCAGCGGCGTAGTCGATGTGCCGTTCGATGACGTGCTGGTGTTGGCCGACCAGTCGTTACCCGACAAGATTCGCCGAAAGCTCGAAGGCTGGGACCTGCCGGCGCTCGTTCCCTACAACGATGACTACCTCAGCGGCTTCGTCGCCGAGACCTATCAGGTCAATTTGCCGAACGGTTTTGAAGTCGCCAAGCAGATCATGGACGGCACGATCCGCAGCGCCGTCTGCCGTGATATCGGCGGTGATGAACAACGGATTGATAGCCTCAGTACGCACTACGCCGCGATCACGTTCAAGCACATTCTGCTGCCGGTCTGGATCAGTGCGTACCGGTTCGGCGGGCAGACGTACCACTTCGTCATCAACGGCCGCACCGGCCGCGTCTTCGGCGAACGGCCGTATAGTGCAGTGAAGATCACCGTCGCAATCTTGCTCGCGTTGTTGCTGTTGCTGATCGTGGTGCTGGTCGTAAGTGCGATGAAGGGCTAATGCTTTGGACGATTCTGTGGAGCCGCTCGACCCCAATCATTTCACGCAGTCTGACGCCATCGAGGTGCGACGTGTGATCAATCGCGGCAAGGGTGGGCGGGCCGTGATTGCGCGGCGGGATATTGCTGAGGGTGAACTGATCGAGCGCGTGCCGGTGCTGATGATTCCACGGACGCAGGTCTTTGGGCCGAATGAAATCGCCGGGCGGGCGGCCCGCATTTCCTGGTACGTGTTCGAATGGCTGCCGACGAAGCGGCCATACGTGGCGCTCTCGCTGGGGTATGGCTGCATTTACAACCATAGCGACGACCCGAATGCCGCGTACGACATGGAACCGCCGGACATCATGCTGTTCACGGCCATCAAGCCGATCAAGGCCGGCGAAGAGGTGCTGATTAGCTACGCCGGGGCGGCCGGCATTATGAAAGAGCTCGGCTTCGAAGCCGAAAAAACCCCGCCGCTGGCGGCGGACCAAGGTCCTTCGCCGACGACGGGGCTCGGAGGGGAGGGGGACGAAAAATAACGGGAGCGATGCTGCAACAGCGTTCCCGCCATGTATGTCAGATTGCGGCCGATTAGCCGCGACTTGCGGGGTGTTTGTCGTGTTCGATCAGCTTCCGCAGCAGGCCTAAACCGATAAATGTCGGTGCCCAGTGGCCGACAAATTCAGCATCCCGATGCCGGCCCATCATCTTGAGGCCCAAGCTCAGGCCGATGCTGACCATCGCCCCGGCCCAGAACACATTGGTCGGAATTTTCTCCGCCTGCTCTTCGAACTTCTGGGTGCTCATGCCGTCGTGCGTCATGTCGGATAGGTATTCGAGCGCTCGCATGGAATCTCCTAGTGAGGAATTATCTGTGTGACTGCCTAACCGTAGCCCGCTCACCAAACGATCGGGCTGAAAAATCCATAAAAATCGCGTTACGATGCTGTGCTTTAAAATCCCGCGGTGCAAACTGTTTCCGCTCCCACGATTGCGGCCGCCGGCAACCGGTTTACACTCTCAGGCCTATGCGATCCGAATCTTTCGACTTCCTGAAATCCATCGAAGAAACCCCCAGCGTCAGCGGCTATGAACAGCCCGTCGCCCGCATCATCCGCAAGCGAATGGCCCGCTTCGCCGACACGATTACGACCGACGTCCACGGCAACGTCACTGCCATCCTGAACCCGAAGGCCACCACGCGCGTCATGCTCGCCGGCCACATGGATCAGATCGGCTTCCTTGTGAACTACATCGGCGACACCGGCTACGTGCACATGTGCGCCGTCGGCGGCATCGATAACAGCGTGCTGCCCGGCACGCGCGTCACGATCCATGCCAAGGGCGGCCCGATCACCGGCGTCATCGGCCGCAAGGCCATTCACCTGATGAAGATTGAGGAACGCAACGCCGGCAAGATTGAGATCACGGACGTGGCCGTCGACATCGGCGCGAAAGATAAGAAGCAGGCCCAGGAGCTGATCGACATCGGCGATCCGATCACCTACCAGCTCGGCCTGGAAAAGATCCTGAACGACCGCATCGTCAGCCCTGGCCTGGATAACAAGGTCGGGGCGTTCGTCGTCATGGAAGCCATCCGCCTGCTCAGCGAAGAAAAGAAGTTGAACGTCGGCGTGTACGCGGTGGCCACGGTGCAGGAAGAAATCGGCCTGCGGGGCGCCCGCACGGCCGCCTACTCAATCGACCCGGCCGTCGGCATCGCCGTCGATGTGTGTCACGCCAGCGACTACGCGGCTGTCGATAAGCGCGTGGCTGGCGACGTCGTCATCGGCGGCGGCCCGGTGATCGCCCGCGGCGCGAACATCAACCCGATCCTCGGCCAGATGTTCGTCGACACCGCGAAGAAGGCGAAAATCGCCTACCAAGTCGACGCCGCCCCCGGCGCCACCGGCACCGACGCCAACGCCATGCAAATCAGCCGCGCCGGCATCGCCGCGGGCTTGGTGAGCATTCCGAACCGCTACATGCATACGCAGGTGGAACTCTGTAGCTTGGACGATCTCGACAACGCTGCGAAACTGCTGGCCGAGACGATCAAGCGGATCGACGCGAAGACGAGCTTTATCCCGATGTAAGGCGGACAGTCTTACCAAGTTGAACGGCGAGATCATTGGAGAACCTTGCACATGGCGACGTCAACGAATCAGCCCACGCCAGCTAAAACAGCTGTTGGGCTCACCGGCGCCGCCGGCGGTGCGGTTCTAGGAATGTACTGCGGTGCGAATTTGATCGTTCCAGCGATCGGGATCGCTGTCCTACTGGCGGTGTTTAACAAGTCGTCATTCAAACCAGCCTTTCGCGGTGCAATCAGTGTGACGGCGGGTCACGTATTATGGTTCGTGCTTGCGGCGGCGATGCTGAATATCTGGGGCGATGTCCTTTTGGATATCATCTTGTTAGTCGCGGCGATCATTTGGCTTTTGGTCCGACCCGGACTACTTGCCGCGATATTTCTTGGGCTGATTGAAGGCGTATCGCTAATTGTTAATTTCAATAGCCTGGTGTCAGCTCCAATCGGAAGTGCTGCGAACAAAGCCTTGATCGTGCACTGCGCCCTTCGGATTGGTGTCTTGGTCTTGCTGGTTTATGAATATCGCCGATTCCAAAAATCAAAAGGCGAAGCTACCAGTTCAGAGGCCGATGCATTAAACGGTCTTTCGCCGGAAGTTGATGTGCCTTCGCTGTAACTCACGAAGCGGCTATTTTGTGAGCGCCGCGACGCAGTCCGTTGCACGATTCCCGTCTTGTGGCGTATGTCATCGGGCCTGTGCCCATAGCGATGTTCTGAAACACCGGCATGGTTGGTGGCGAGCAAGGGACGAGGAGCAGGCAAGATGAGCAACGGTTCTTCCCGAACATTCGATCCCCAACTCGATCTCCTCCTCGAGCGCGTCATCGATGTCCCGCCCGAGAAAGTCTGGGCCGCTTGGACGACGCCGGCGTTGCTCATGCCGTGGTTTTGTCCGAAGCCATGGACGGTGTCGGCGTGCGAGATCGACCTGCGGCCGGGCGGGCGGTTTTTCACGATGTTGCGGTCGCCGGAAGGGCAGGAGATGCCGAATGACGGGTGCATTCTGGAAGTCGTGCCCGGCAAGCGACTGGTGTTTACCGACGCGCTGACGGCCGGCTATCGGCCGGCGGTGAAACCGTTTATGACGGCCAGCATTACGATCGAGCCGAGCGGGGCGGGCACTCGGTATATCGCGTACCTGAAGCACGCCGATGCTGAGACTCGCGACAAGCATGAAACGATGGGATTCAGCACCGGCTGGGGCATGGCGTTGGATCAACTCGTCGCGATGATCAAAGCTGGCTGATTCTGCGAGTCCGCCGTTTCAATGACCATCCGCCCGTTTCAACTCGCCGACGAAACCGCCGTGATCGCGCTGTGGCAGCGGTGCGACCTGATTCGGCCGCAGAATGACCCGGCCAAAGACATCCGGCGGAAGCTGGGCGAGCGGCCGGAGCTGTTTCTCGTGGCCGTGGAGGGCGAGGTGGTCGTTGGAAGCGTCATGGCGGGGTATGAAGGGCATCGGGGGTGGATTAACTATCTGGCCTGCGATCCGGCCCACCAGCGGCAGGGCATCGGCCGGACGCTCATGGCGGAGGCGGAACGGCTGCTGCGGGCGGCGGGGTGTCCGAAGATCAATCTCCAGATTCGCTCCACGAATTCGGCCGTCATTGCCTTCTACCGGGCGATTGGATTCGGCGTGGACGACGTCATGAGCCTCGGAAAACGGCTGGAATTCGACGATTAGCCGGAACTTAGGCCTTGGTTTAGCGTAACCAGCGGTGTTTGAAGGAGAAAACGCAGAAAGTGTGACGGATCGTCGCGCTTTTCCCTTGCCATTTCCAATGGACAAGGCAAGAATTGACCGATACGGCAATGGATTGCCCCTGCGTGTGCCGGGGCCTATTGTCGTTTGCGGCTGTTCCGCGGGTGCGGGCGGCTGACGGCCTTGAGGGTTAATCCTTGGGGTCAAAGTTTGAGGGCCGGCGGGGGCCGATTGACACCCTGCGGGCCACGGTTTTTTGGAGTTCCAGCCATCGCTACCGATTTTCGCTACAACGAACGCATTCGCATTTCGCCGGTTCGCCTGATCGATGACAAAGACGAGATGTTGGGCATTGTGCCCACCGCCGAGGCCCTGCGCCTCGCTCGTGAGGCCGGCTTGGACCTTGTGGAAGTCGCGCCCAATGCGCGCCCCCCGGTCTGTAAAATCCTGGACTTCGGCAAATGGAAGTACCAGCAGCAGAAAAAAGAAGCCAAGAGCCACGGCCACAGCAAGGGCGGCCAGCTCAAGGAAATCAAGTTCCGCACGGTCCGCATCGGCGACCACGACCTTGAAATCAAGACCAATCACGCCCGCTCGTTCCTCAGCGAAGGCAACAAGGTCCAGTTCACCCTGCAGTTCCGCGGCCGCGAACTGGCCCACACCGAACTCGGCTACGCGATCTTCACGAAGGTCCGCGAGTGGCTGTACGCGGTGAGCAAAGTCGAACGCCCGGCGAAGATGGAAGGCAAGCGCATGACCATGGTCCTGCAGCCTGACCACAAGCCGGCCGGCAAAGACACGCCGCCGCCGCCCCAGGCCAAGCCGATCGGCGGAACCGGCAACGGAACGGGTGGGGGCAACTTCGCCCGTCCGGCGGTTAGCGGTCAGGGTCTGAACCTGAATCAAAACGCCGGCTCGAACGACGGCCCGCCGCCGTCGCCCAACCGGTTCGCCCCGGTCGGCACGAACCACGGCACGCCGGCCCGCGCTCCCGCTGCCCCTGCGGCCGCGCCGGCCGCCCCTGCGGCGCCTCGGCCGGTTCCAGAGCCGGTGGGTTCGTCCAGCTAAGCCGCGAATCGACAACGATTCAACATTGGACCGGGCCGCGACCGAGGGTGTCAGCGGCCCGGTTTGTTTTTGCGCGTCGAACGATCCGGGGCACCGCCGCACTTCAAGTGCAGCGGCGTTCTCTGAGCACTCGCCCACCTGCGATCGCCCAAATCGGTGCAAGGCCTTCGCTTCGTTTGCACCAGACGTCGCCGTGATTCCTAAGCAACGCTGGTGCGGGGCAGGCGTATTCCCGGGTTCTGGAGGAATCGTTTTGTTCAATCGCATCTATCGCGTCGCTGTCGCGTCCGTCACGGCCTTCAGCGCCGCGACGCAGGCCGCCAGTCCCGCGACGACCCTCTGGTACGACAAGCCCGCGAAGGTTTGGACCGAAGCTCTGCCCATCGGCAACGGCCGGCTGGGCGCGATGGTGTTCGGCGGCATCGCCCAGGAACGGCTACAGATCAATGAAGACACCGTCTGGGGCGGTGGCCCGTACGACCCGAGCAGCGATACCGCCTTTGACACCTACGCCAAGGCCCGCGAGTTGATCTTCGCCGGGAAGAATGCTGAAGCGCAAGCCCTCATCGGTCAGTCCGGCATGGCCAAGCCAATTCGGCAGGCGCCGTATCAGACGGTGGGCAGTGTGATGCTGGATTTCGGGTTTGACGAAAGCAAGGCGACAGACTATCGCCGCGATCTGAATCTTGATACCGGCGTCGCGACAACGTCCTTCAAACTCAACGACGTCGCCTACAAGCGCGAAGTGTTCGCCTCCGCGCCGAATCAAATAATCGTGGTACGCCTGTCGGCGGATCATCCGGCATCGATCAGCTTCTCGCTGAAAATGACAAGCCCGCACAAGATGGCGAAGGTCGCCCGGCATGCCGATGGTCGCGCCTGGCTGACGGCCACCACGAGTGATTTTCAAGGCATCAAGGGTCAAGTAGCGTTTGATCTATCACTGGATGCCATCGCTAAAGGCGCGGCGGCCGATGCCGTCAGTTGGGTACCGGGCGCTGGTGCCCTCGATACCGGGCTGGCCGTCAGCCGCGCGGACGAAATGACGTTGCGGGTGGCCTGTCGGACGAACTACGTCAACTACAAAGACCTGTCTGCCGACCCGGAAAAGCTGGTGTCGAAGGACTTGGCGGCACCAGGCGGCAAATCTTTCGACGAACTGCTAGCTGCGCACGTCGCCGACCACCAGAACCTCTTCCGCCGCGTCACGCTGGATCTCGGCACCACGCCCGACGGCGACAGGCCCACCGACGTCCGCATTAAGCATTTCGCCGATGGCCACGATCCGGCCCTCGCCACGCTGCTCTTCAACTACGGCCGCTATCTGCTGATCGCCAGTAGCCGGCCGGGCAGTCAGCCGGCGAACCTGCAGGGCATCTGGAACGAGTCGCTTTCAGCGCCCTGGGGCGGCAAGTACACCATCAACATCAACACCGAAATGAACTACTGGCCGGCCGAAACGACTGGCCTCGGCGAGTGTGCCGAGCCGCTGTTTCAGATGGTTCGAGAGATCGCCGAAACGGGGAAGCGCACGGCCGCCGTGAACTACCACGCCCGCGGCTGGGTCTGCCATCACAACACAGATATCTGGCGCGCCACCGCCCCGATCGACGGCGTAAAGTCCGGCATGTGGCCGACCGGCGGCGCGTGGCTGCTGACGCACCTGTGGGAGCATTACCAGTTCACCGGCGATAAGGCGTTCCTCGAAAAGAGCTATCCGCTGTTCAAAGGGGCCAGCGAGTTCTTCATCGACACGCTGGTCAAAGATCCCAAGCACGGCTGGCTAGTGACGTGCCCCAGCCTCTCCCCAGAACACGGCGGCGTGGTGGCCGGACCGACGATGGACATGGGCATCCTGCGCGACCTCTTCGCCGAGACCGCCGAGGCGGCGAAGATTCTGAACATCGACGCTGGCTTCCAGAAAGAAGTGCTGGCCACCCGCCACAAGCTCGCGCCGTACCAGATTGGCCAATTCGGCCAGCTACAGGAATGGCTGGAAGACATCGACAAAGAGTTTGATAGCCATCGCCACCAGTCGCATCTGTATCCGCTGTTTCCGAGCGCGCAGATCACGTCCGAAGGCACGCCGGACCTGTTCAAGGCGGCGCACAAATCCATGGTCGGGCGCGGCGATGAGGCTACGGGCTGGTCGCTGGCGTGGAAGCTGAATCTCTGGGCACGGCTGCAGGACGGCGATCACGCCTACAAACTGCTCGGCAATTTGCTCCGCGACGCAACGGAAGGCCAAACCAGCGACGCCGACAGCCCCACGCCCGGCAAGCTGACGCCGGCGACCGCCAGCACTGCCGCATTGAGCGCGACTACAAAAAAGAAGCCCATGGAAGGCCGCAGCGGCGTCTACCCGAACCTGTTCGACGCCCACCCGCCGTTCCAGATCGACGGCAACTTCGGCGCCACCAGCGGCATCGCGGAAATGCTGCTGCAGAGCCATGAAGGCTTTCTGAGGTTGCTTCCAGCACTGCCGAACGCTTGGCCGAACGGCAGCATCAAAGGCCTACGGGCGCGAGGTGGATTTATCGTGGATATGGATTGGAAAGACCGAAAACTCACCAAGGTGACGATTAAGTCAACGCTGGGCGGGTGGTGCCGTGTCCGGTCTTTAACGATGCCGCTAACCAGCGACGGCTTCTCGTTTGTCGACGGAATGGGAGCAAGCTTGGACTTCCCCACTGAGCCAGGGAAGTCCTATGGACTGACGGCGTTACCGCTGAAGTAGTGAGAAGCTGGAGCAAAAGAAGGCACACACTGCTTCCCCGCGTCCTCCGTCATCGCATCGGAGCCCGGTTGAAAGCCGGTTCTCGACAAACGTCTGGTAATGCTCTGGCCATATCAGCAGTCGCACGCCCCGTGTAAGATGCCCGGCCAATGCCTGCTGCGCTTATCGAGAATCTCGGTCGTCGGACCAATAACAGCTTGGCGGTATTCGGGGATTTCTGCGTCTTCTGCGGGCAGACCTTCGCGTGGCTGGCGCGGCTGCTGTTTCGGGCGAAGACGTGGCGGCTGGTGCTACCGCAGATGTTTGATGTCGGTGTGAAGTCCGTGCCGGTGGTCGCCCTCACCGGGGCGTTTATCGGCATGGTCATGGGCATCGAAAGTTATGCACAGCTCAAATCCATCGGCCAGGAAGAACGGCTGGGGGCGCTGATCAACATCAGTGTGGTCAAGCAGATCGGCCCGGTGCTGGCGGCGGTGATGCTGGCGGGCAGGATCGGCGGGGCGCTGACCGCGGAGTTAGGCACAATGAACGTGACCGAGCAGCTCGACGCCCTCCGCGTGATGGGGGCCGACCCGATCGGTTACCTCGTCGTGCCGCGGCTAATCGCCTGCATTCTGCTCACGCCGATCCTGACGATCTACAGTGACCTGCTGGGCGTCCTGGGCGGCTACTTCGTCAGCGTCAAAACCCTCGGCATCCCGGCGGCCCCGTACTGGGCCTATTCCGACAAGGCCGTAAACACCTGGCAAATCCTCGAAGGCGTCTGGAAGGGCCTGTTTTTCGGCGGGGCGATCGGCCTGATCAGCTGCTACAAAGGGTTCACCTGCGGCAGCGGCGCCAGCGGTGTCGGCCGGGCCTGCACGGAAAGCTTCGTCACCAGCTTCCTGACGATCATGTGTATGAACTTCTTCTTCGCCAAGATGTTTCAGGATTTGTATCGGGCGATTTACGGATTTCAGAGTCTCTTCTAAGAGCTAACAGCTGGTAGCTAGTGGCTATTGGCTGAAGACGATTCAATCTGAGCCATTAGCCAAGCCACTAGCTCGTTCTCATGCCCATCCTCTCCCTCCGCAATCTCTCCAAGCGCTTCGGCCGCAATGTCGTGCTGCGCGACGTGTCGCTGGAGATCGAGACGGGCAAGACGTTGGTGGTCCTGGGCCCGTCGGGCACGGGCAAGAGCGTGCTGCTCAAGCACATTGTCGGGCTGCTGAAGCCCGATCGTGGCGAGGTGTGGTTTGAGGGCCAGCGCATCGACAACATCAAAGAGCGCGACCTGGCGGTGGTTCGGGAGAACTTCGGGTTTCTGTTCCAGATGGGCGCGCTGTTCGATTCGCTGACTAACCTGGAGAACGTGGCGTTCCCGCTCAAAGAGCACACGACGCTTTCGGCCGTGGAGATTGCAGCCAAGGCGCAGGACTGCTTGGCCATGGTGGGCCTGCCCGAGGCGGGACCGAAGATGCCGGGCGAGATGTCCGGCGGCCAGCGCAAGCGCATCGCCTTGGCGCGGGCGATTGCGATGGGGCCGAAGGTCATCCTGTACGACGAGCCGACCACTGGACTGGATCCGATTCGGTCGGACGTGATTAACGAACTGATCCTGCGCCTGCAGGCCAAGCTCGGCGTGACGAGCATCGTCGTAACCCACGACATGAACTCCGCGTTCAAGGTGGCCGACCGCATCGTGATGCTGCACGGCGGCGTCCTTCACTTCGACGGCACGGCCGAGACGATCAAGCAAAGCACCGATCCGATCGTCCAGCGCTTTATCGCCGGCGAAGCCGGGGATGATGAACTGGCTTGGATGAAGAAGGCGTAGGACGTCGCAAGACGGTTTTGAATTGGGAAGCCGCGAGATACGTGGCGACCGAATCGCGGTCAGTTTTTCTGCACCGCACTCACCGTGCGAAAAATTCCCGCACCAGATCGCGGTACGCCGGTGGCGTTGACGCGGCGGCAGACGGACGACTCCTACGATCGCTCGGCGGCGTCGGCGAAAGCGGTCCGCCGGTCGCGTTTTGCGTGTCCTCCGCCCGTGTCGCGGCAATCAGGCCGCCTGACGATTCCGCGGCAGAATCTGGTCGCGAAAGATCGGATCGCCCGCTTCCACTCGCACCCGACTCGGTCGGCAGATTCCCTGAGACTGGCGTAGCGGCCGGGAGCGCCGTCGGGCGTTTTGCATCCGATCCGCCGGGGCCATTGGTGGCGTCGCCGGGTAGAGCGATGCGGCGATCAGAGCCAGCCGATCTGTCTGGTCCGGCGGCTTCCTGTTCGGCGGGTAAGCGGGCGGGGCTTTCGGCGAAATCGCCGGGACGCTGGTGGATGTCCGCGATGGATTGATTGGCCGGCTGGGCTACAGCTGCGGTTACGGACAGCGGGCGATGATCATCTGCAGCCACCGCGGTGCTCGGGTTGATCAGTCGCGTCATTAGCAGCGCGGCCGCCGCCATCGCCACGCCGCAGGCCTGCTGGCGGGCCGAAAATCGGCCAGGCCACGATGGCGGGGGCAGTGTGTCGACGTGGCCGTTCGCCATCACCCATAAACCGGCGGCCCATGGCTGATCGAGGCGGTCGCGCACGGCCCACGCCGAGCCGAGGAGATCGGATAGACCGTTTTGTTCGTCCAGCCGCGCCGCAATCTCCGCCAACGATCGCGGCGATCGCCATCGCAGCGCAGCGGCCAATGCTGCTGCAATGCTTGCCGGAATCGTTGAGTTTATACCGACTAAATTCGCCCCGGCGCTCGCGCCGAATGCCGCGATCAGCGCGACGATGACGACATCGATGATCGCCGCGACGCATTCCTGGCGTCGCAGCCGGCGCAATCGCAGAGCAAGTGGGGCGTGGTCCACAGACATTCCAAATGGAGTTTACCGCGCCGGCCGCTCAGCCGACCTGTTCGCGCAATTCCTGCACGAGTTCGGCGATGCATTCGAGGTGCGGATTGACCTTTAGGGCCTTTTCATAGGCGGTCAGGGCGGCCTCGTGGTTGCCGATCGCCAACTGTGAATGGCCGAGGCCGCTCCAGGCGCCGAAATGCAGGGGCATCAGTTCGACGACCCGCTCGCAGTCGCGGATGGAATCCGGATACCGCTCGGCCAGGTAGTGGGCGATGCCGCGCTGGTTGTACGCCTCGGCGAAATCGGGGGAGAGTTTGATCGCCTTATCCAGGAAGGTGATGGCCTCGTCGATGTCCTGGCGGTTCAGCGCCTCGGCCCCGCGGGCGAGCTGGGAGTTGGCGGCCTCGCAGCCGCCACGGAACCAGATCTGCCACATTGCGTGCTCGGCCATGTCCACGACCATGCGGTCGGAATCACGCAGTTTCTCAGATAATTCAGGCAGGTAGCAGGCTTGGCCGATCAGGCCGATCGCGAGTGCGGCGATTTTTCGGGCATCCGGCGACGCGCAGGCCAAGAGCGAGATAATCTGGTCACAGGTCCAGTTCGCTTTCAGAGTCTTCATCAGCCGTTCCCAGTCCTGCGCCTCAAGGGCGGGCTGGACGCGATCGACGAATTCTTCGGGATCAATGGTGTTCACAACTTCCATCCGTTGGAAATTGTAGGCCCCCTCGTCAGGGAAAACCTTAGTTCGACCGTTTACTTGTTAAACAGCGGTTATTGGCCCGGGACTACTGTCCCGGGACCTGGCGCGGGCCGGTAGCACCGGCGCCGGTGTTCTGCTGCTCGGTCTGGGCGGCGCGGGCTTCGGGGGAGAACGGGTCGGCGTAATAGCCGCGGCGTTTGGACGACGAATCGCCCAGTGGCGTGAACACGTAGCCGGTTTCCAGTTTTTCCGACCCGCACCCGCTGTCGGCCAAGCCGATGGCAGCGATGGCGAGCAGCAGCAGGGCACGCTTCATGGGCACAGATATAGCGTAACCTGTGGCCCGCTGCCATTAACCGTGCTATCAAGCAGGGCTCGAACCGCTATTCATGACCGCCGCCCCCCACAAACTCGCCATGGCCACCCTCGAAGCCCGCCTGGCGCGGCGGTTCGACCTCCTGACCGAGACCATCCCCGTCGGCCCGTTGCGGGTTCAGTTCACCCGCGTGGCCGACCCGCAGGTGGTCCTAGACCAGATCTGCGCCAGCATCGACCTCCACGAACGCACCACCGGCGAGCGCGTGAAGGGCGACAGCCTCGGCCTGCCGTATTGGGCTGAATTGTGGGACAGCGCCATCGGCATCGGCACGTGGATGGCCAAAACCAACTGGCTGCTGCCGGCCACGCTGCTGCCGACCGCGCCGACGCTGAGCGTCCTCGACCTCGGCTGCGGCATGGGCCTGAGCGGCACCATCGCCGCCATGCTCCGGGCCGACGTGCTGTTCGCCGACATGGAGCCGGACTGCCTCCTGTTCGCCAAGCTCAATGGCCTGCGGTATTCGACCCAAGTCGACGCGAAAAAAGTGAATTGGCAGACCGACGACCTGCAACGGACCTTCGACCGAATCATCGGCAGCGACGTCCTCTACGACCGCACACAATGGCCATTCCTGGACACGTTTTTCCGCAAACACCTCGCCCCCGGCGGCAAAATCCTCCTCGGCGAGCCCGGCCGGCAGAGTGGCGACGATTTTCTGATCTGGATCGAAGGGCGCGGATGGACGCTTACTCGGCAGGTACAGCCAGTGCCCACGCGGACGGTGCCAATTCGACTATTCGAACTATCCCTGTCGCTGCGACGCCTGCGTCGCCTTGAATGGCTTGGTTGAAGTCTTGCGTTAAGGCGACGCAGGCGTCGCAGCTACGACAGGTGCCAAAAAAAAACGC
>JAQGHK010000319.1 GCA_028288875.1 Phycisphaerales bacterium
CCAATGAGGCTGCGCCAAAACCGCCAGAGCCATCCGCCGACGAGATCATTCCGAATCTTCTCGGCACGGACCTCACGGGTATCGTTCCCAAAAAGCCGGCCCCGCGGCCTGCCGCGGAAAAGTCAGATGATCCGAAGCTGGCCGCCCTCGGTGGCCGTCAGGCCGATCTGCGGAATCTGCTCGACGAACTCCTGAAGAAAGCGTCCGAGGGCAAAACCACGCTCGGCGCCGAGCCGGACAACAAAGACCAGCTCCCTGAAGAGGCCGACGCCGGCGATCTCGATCAGAAAGACTTGGAAGACACGCTCCTCGGCGGCGACCTCGGCAAGCAGCAGGAAAAGGTCGATAAAGACTTCAAACTCGTCGGCACCCGCATGGCCCGCTCACGCCAGCGCTTGGCGATCAATTCTGATCCAGGCCGGGTGACGCAGGAAATTCAGAAGCGGATTCTCACTGACCTCGACAACCTGATCGATCTCGCCCACAAGAATGCGCAACAGCAGCAGTCGTCCTCTGGCAAGCCGAAGCCCGGCCAACAGCCCAAGCCCGGCGATCAGCAGCAGGCGGGCAATCAGGGCCAGAACAAGCCGGCCGAGGGCAAGCAGGAAGCGAAGTCGACCCAGGGCGCGACGAACCAGAACAACGCCGCCGCCGGCAGCACGGCCCATGATTTGAAAGAAATTACCGAACGGGCCGACGAGTGGGGCAAGATCACGCCGCGCGTGCGGCAGGCCGTTATCGATAGTCGCGGCGAAGCGATCGTTGAGCAGTACCGCAAGATGATCGAAGATTACTACGGTGCCCTGAGCAACAAGGGCGGCAAAAAGCAGTGAGCCATCGCCGAATGAAAGATGGCCCGCCGTCGAGTTCCGCTACAATGGGTGTCGTGATATCGCGCCCCTTTCGATCTGCCGCCCTTTGTCGTGCCGTGTGCGCGGTCCTGGCGATTGCCACCGCCGCCGCGCCGCTGCAGGCGCAGGGCGTTAGCAGCGGTCCGCTGAGCGGTAAGGAGCTGACGCCGGACGCGCAAAAGGCCATTGAGCGCGGCCTGGACGCCTTGTCGCGCCACCAGCAGAAAGACGGCAGCTTCGGCACCAATCCGACGCGCAGTGTGGCTGTGTCGGCGCTGTGTGCTTTGGCGTTCATGCAGGCCGGTAATCTGCCTGGCCGTGGGCGATATGGCGAGCTGGTTGAGAAATCGACCACCTTCGTCCTCAGCGCCGCCCAGGAAAGCGGCCTGATCTGCGCCGACCAGATTCACCCGCCGATGTACGGCCACGGGTTTTCAACGCTATTCCTCAGTGAAGTCTTCGGCATGACCGGTGACGAGCGCGTGAAGGAAAAGCTGCAGAAGGCCGTCCGACTCATCGAACGTTGCCAGAATGAGCAGGGCGGCTGGCGCTACCAGCCCGCGCCCACCGATGCCGACATCAGCGTGACGATCGTGCAATTGATGGCCCTTCGCGGTGCGCGCGATGCGGGCATCAAAGTGGAGAAGGAAGTTGTCGATCACGCCATCAGTTACGTTCGCCGCTGCCAGAACGGCGACGGCGGTTTCAGCTACCGCTTGAACCAGGGCTTCGGCGGTGACAGCGGATTCGCCCGCACGGGCGCCGGTGTCGCGTCGCTGTTCTACGCCGGCGTGTCCGAAGGCAAAGAGATCGATAAAGGTCTCGATTTCCTGCGCAAATACATGCCCGGTAAAGCCGCACGCGGCGAAGTCGAAGGCAATTATTACTACGGCCAGTACTACGCCGTGCAGGCCATGTACCAGGCCGGCGGCAAGGACTGGGTCGCCTGGTACCCGGCCATTCGTGATCAACTTTTGCAGCGCCAAAACAAAGCCACCGGCCTCTGGTCCGGCGACGTGAATGACGAATACGCCACGGCCATGTCGCTGCTGATTCTGCAGATGCCGAATCGTTATCTGCCGGTCTACGCCGGCAAGGGGCCGGGGTCATGATGAAGCGGGCGCGCGTAGCGTTGTCGGTTGGTGCGTTGTTATCGCTCGCCGTCGCTGTGCGGGCGGACGACGTGTGGAATATCACGACCAGTGATTTCCGTTCTGAATCCGTCACGCCACAGTCGATCGACGACAGCAACTTCGTGGTGGCCGCCACCGACGGGGCGACCAAGGCCGTGCCACTGGCGTCCTTCGTTCAGTTGACGAAATCCGCGCCGCGCAAGCCGCCCGTCGGCCTGGTGCTGTGCGTCGCCGGCGGCCAGCGCCTCGTCGGGCAGCCGCGGCGGATCGATGGCAATAACCTCGTCTGGTTCACCAGCGGCGTCGGCGAAGTGGCCGTGCCGGTCGAAAACTGCCTCGGCATCCTGCGCGATCGCACGACCATCGACGGCCTGTCCGACGCACGCGCCGAAGACACCGCCAAGCTCACCACCGGCGACGCCGTCCACGGCATTCTCACCGAGGCCAGCGATTCGGCCCTCACCTTCACGCCCGCTACCGGCGATCCCGTGAAGGTGTCGCCCGCCACGGTCGCGCTCGTTCTGTTTGCCAGCCCGCCCGGCGGCCGGCCGGCGGTGGCGGCGCCGGCGTATCTCGTCCGCATCACCGGCGGCAGCGTCATCGCCGCCAGCAGCATCACGCTCGACAGCAATCAGCTGAAATTCCGCACGCCCTCCGGCACGATGGCCAGTGTGCCGTGGTCACAAGTCGAAGCGATCGAACACGCCGGCGGCCCGATCGCGTGGCTCAGTTCGCGCGAGCCGACCGAAGCGATGCAGACGCCGTACTTCGATGCCAAGTTCCCCGCCCGCATGGACGTCAGCGTCACCGGCGGCCCGATCCGCTTCGGCGGCGTCACCTACACGCGCGGCATCGGCGTGCATAGCCGCAGCATGCTGACCTTCGCGATCCAGCCCGGCGACCAGACCTTCCGCACCCGCTACGCCATCGACGGCAACCAGCCAGTGGCCGACGTCGATGTGACGATCTCGCTCGATGGCAAACCCGTCCACCAGAAAATCGGCGTCAAGGCCGGCGAACTATCGCCGCTGATCGAGATCAAGCTCGGCGACGCCAAGACGCTCACGCTCGAAGTCGATTACGGGAAAAACCTCGACGTCCAGGATCGTCTGAATTGGATCGAGCCGGCAATCGTTCGGGCGAGTGAGTAAGCCAGGCCGAAGGGGAGCAAAGGGTGGCCGATTGGATCTGACTATCGCGTTGCGGGACGCCAAATTATCACACAGGTGTTATTGGTTGTGGCCGCAGTCGAAGCGTTAATTGCATTCGCCCTGTTTTTAAGTGGCTGGAATAATTTTGGTTTTGCCGTGGCATCAGCGATCGCGGTTCTGTTCATTTTGTACATGTCTGCGGCAGTTATTTTCCTCGGCGGGAGGTGCCG
>JAQGHK010000324.1 GCA_028288875.1 Phycisphaerales bacterium
GAGCCAGACTTCGCGCTCGTGAAGTTCAAGAAGCTCGCCGGCGGCGGGTACTTCAAGATCGCCAACCAGTCGCTGCAGCCGGCCCTGGAAAACCTTGGCTACACCAGCCAGCAGGTCGACGACATCCTGAAGTTCGTTCTCGGCACGCTCACGCTCGAGAACGCCCCGCACATCAACCGCACCAGCCTCAAGGCCCGCGGGTTCACCAATGACGTGTTGGACAAGATCGACGCCGCTCTGCCCGGCACGTTCGAGCTGCCGTTCGCCTTCAACGGCTGGGCGCTCGGGCAGGAGTTCATGACCCAGCTCGGCATCCCCGCCGAAACCTGGCAAGCACCCGGCTTCAATCTGCTGCGGCACCTTGGTTTCTCGAAGAAAGAAATCAACGCCGCCAGCGACACCATCTGCGGCCGCGGCACGGTGGAAAACGCCCCACACCTCAAGGCCGGCCATCTGCCCGTGTTCGATTGTGCCAACAAGTGCGGCAAGACCGGCCAGCGCTTCATTCATGCCGATGGCCACATCCGCATGATGGCCGCCGCTCAGCCGTTCATCAGCGGGGCGATCAGCAAGACGATCAACCTCCCCAACGAGGCCACGATCGAAGACATCAAGGCCGCCTACCGCCTCAGCTGGGAACTGGGCCTGAAAGCGAATGCGTTGTATCGCGATGGTTCGAAGCTCTCACAACCGCTCAACATCAAGAGCGACGACGAAGCCGACAAAGCGTCCGAAGAGGACGACCAGGACAACGTAAACGCCGCGAAGGAAGAAGTGGGTGCGGAAGTCGCTAGCGCGCTCGCCTCGGCAAGTGACGCCGAACAGCGCAACGTCGTCCCCGCCGAAACGCGGGTCGTGGAACGCATCATCGAGCGCATCGTGGAGCGTCCGCTGCGTCGTCGCCTGCCGGACACGCGCAACGCGATCACGCACAAGTTCGATGTCGCCGGCCATGAGGGCTACATCACCGTCGGCCTGTACGAAGACGGCACGCCCGGCGAAATGTTCATCACCATGGCCAAGGAAGGCAGCACCATCGGCGGCCTGATGGACACCGTCGCCACCCTCGTCAGCGTCGCCCTCCAATACGGCGTGCCGACCGAGAGCCTGCTCCGCAAGTTCGAGCACACCCGCTTCGAGCCCAACGGCATGACGCGGAACCCGGAAATCCCGATGGCCAAGAGCCTGACGGACTACATCTTCCGCTGGATGGGGATGGAATTCGTCCCCGGCTACCGCGCCGCCAACGCCCCCCAGCGTCCGGCCCGCAAGGTCGAGGCCCCCAAGCCCTCGCCCACGGCCGACCGGGCCAACGGTGCCAGCGCCGATCGTGCGATCATCGGCGGCGACGTCACCGACGAGGCCAGCGATTCCTCGCCCGACGCCAAGCCGTTCGACTACGGCAGTGGCCTGAGCGCCCAGGCCAACCGCCCCGCCACGCCCAAGTCGGCGACTTCGGCCCCCGCCGCGACTCGGCTCAGCGGCGCGCTCGACCCGCTCAGCCAGCAAGGCAGCCAGATGCAAAGCGACGCCCCCGCCTGCGACGTCTGCGGCAGCATCACCGTCCGCAGCGGCACCTGCTACTAATGCCAGAACTGCGGCAACAGCATGGGCTGCTCGTAAGCGAAGGTCTTATCCCCTCTCCCGGTAATCCGGGAGAGGGTTAGGGAGAGGGTCTGCTCTTACGCGTTCCTCCCCCCGCTTCATTAGCTCCACGCCCCGGTCGTCGAAAGGCGGCCGGGGCGTTTCACGGGGAGATCGCTATGCCAACCGTTCTGCGCGTCGGGCCGTATCGATTCTTCTTCTATTCCAACGAGAACACCGAACCGCCGCACATCCACGTGGAGCGGGATGACGATTACGCAAAGTTCTGGCTACAGCCGGTTCAACTGGCCCGCAATGTCGGATTTTCCGCACACGAACTTCACGAATTGATTAAACTGACGCGTGAGCACGCAGCCCTTTTTATGGAGCGATGGAATGAGCATTTCGGCCATTAAAGTCCAACCGCTTGCCACCGCCGTGAGCGTCACCGCCGACGCGTTGACCGTCACCCTTGCCGATGGCCGCCAAGTCTCCGCGCCGCTCGCCTGGTTCCCGCGCCTTCTCGACGCCACCGAAGGCCAGCGATCCACATGGCGACTCATCGGCCGCGGCGTCGGCATCCATTGGCCGGACATCGACGAGGATATTTCAGTCGAACAGTTGCTGACGGTCTAAAGCCCCATGCTCCACCTCCCACGTCTGCGGCAGCATCACCGTCCGCAGCGGCACCTGCTACAAGCGCCAAAACTGCGGCAACAACATGGGCTGCTCGTAAGTCAGAATCCCTTTCACCCGCTAGCTCCACGCCCCGGCGACCGAAAGGCCGCGGGGGCGTTTTTAGGTACAATTCATTCCCGCAATGAATCGCACTCCGACTGGCACCACACAATCCAAACGTGCTTTGCACCGTCAAGCACGTTTCGCGTTCCTGTCTCTCTGGAGTTTGCCAAATATCTATCGCGACCAAGGGAAAACTAAGGGTAGAGAAGGCAAAGAGATTGCAGACCTTGTTGTTGTATTCGGCAACGATGTGCTCATATTTTCTGATAAATTTTGCGAATTTCCGACGACACAGAATGCAGAAATCAATTGGTCGCGTTGGTATAGAGCAGCCGTTGTCGAATCGATGATTCAGTTGCATGGTGCTCACAAGTGGATCACACGCTTCTCGAATCGGCTTTTCTCTGATCGGGCATGCACAAAGAGCATTTCGATTCCGCTCGATCCAGCAGCGTCAAACTTCAAGATACATTTGATTGCCGTCGCATCAGGTGCAGATGCCCCATGTGTTCGCCATTTTGGCGGCGGAAGTGGCTCGCTAATTATTGAACCCGTAAGCGATGACGAGCATTCAGAGTACCCGCCTCCATTTCATTTACGAGATGAGTTCCCCAATAAGCCGTTTGTCCACGTTTTCGACAGTTTCACGGTTGCCCTTCTCATGGAGGAAAGGGACACAGTTGCAGACTTCGTCGAGTATCTCAATGCTCGTGAGCGACTTATTCGATCGGGTCAGCTAGCAAGTGCTACCGGCGAGGAAGACTTGCTAGGTCGGTACATGAAAACATATGAGCCGGGCATAGGTCGTCGGTTTGGAATGAAAGAGGAAGGCCATCTATTTATTTTAGAAGGCCAATACGATGATTTTCGCTCACGCCCTGAGTACAGACGTGCCAAGCGAGCAAATGAAGTGAGCTATGTCGTTGACGAGGTTATTGAACGATTCACTCACCATTCCGATCGCGGCGAACTGAACGGAGATTTACAAAGTCCTGATCAACTTGAACGCGTCCTCCGCGCGTTAGCATCTGAAACCCGCGCTTCGCGTCGCATGATTGCGAGAGCCTGGGTCGATCAGTCTGACAGACTCCCAAGAGGAAAGGTCGGCCGGCGTGTCAATCTATCTCTCGATAGGAATGAGCGAGCGTACGTCAGTGTCATGATGCATAAAGACGATCATCCGCCTGAAGAATATCGGAAACGACGACGTGCGGTCCTTCAAGCCTATTCGATCACCGTCGCCCATGAATATCCATCGCTCAAGGAGATCATTGGACTTGCGACTGAGGGAGGCTCAGAAGCCGGCAAAAGCTACGACATGATCTACATGGATCTTTCGGAACGCGATGAAAAATACCTGGCCGAGGAAGCTGAATATTTTCGTCGAACTCTTCGATCTTTCGACCCAAAGATTATGCGAATGGAACAAACTCACGACAATGAATTCCCAACGCAAAAAGGCGATTATCCAGACCCACCAAAACCCGCGAAGGGTGTCCCACGTAGCGAGCGACGGCGGGAACGTAAACTTGAGCGAAAGCGGCGCAAGCGAGGCTGAATACAAGGCTGTGCCGCCCGACAATTTTCCAATCCCATGACACACGACACCTTCTGGCAACTCATTGACTCCACCAAACGCGGCTGCGGGCCGGATCGGCGGGCGCAGGTGGCGAAGATCGCCAAGGCGCTGGCGGACGTGCCGCTGAAAGACCTTGGCGCGTTCCAGCGCACGGTGCATCAGTTGATGAAACAGGCCTACATGTTCGACCTGATGGTCGCGGCGTTCGTCGTGAACAGTTATGTGTCGGACGATCTGTTCATGGAATTCCGGGCCTGGCTCATCCTGCACGGCCGAAAGACGTTTGAGCGCGTACTGGCCGACCCCGACGCCGTCACGCGGCTGATCGCCAAGCGCGACGTCCGCTCCATCCACTGCGGCAACTTCCCCGAACTCGGTACTCGCCTCTGGCTCGACCGCGGTGCGAGCGTGAGCCAATACGTCAAACTCGCCGGCTACGCCCGCAACCCCACCGTGAAGCAGGACTGGCCCGAGTCGAAAGAAGCGTTTCGAGAGCGCTATCCCGTGCTATATAAAGCGTTCTGGAACCCACAGCGGATCAAGGCGATGCACAGCTGAGCAGCGGGTGGCACGGATAGCACGCTTATCCCTGTAAAGGGGAGGGACGCCGAATTTGGGTGGCAAGATGGGTTCGCCGTGCTGCCCGTCGGCTGCTGAAAAAAAAGCGCTTCCCAGCGCTACTGTCTTTAGACTGTGTGGCGATGACCACTCCTTACGACCCAATCCCGCCGAATCCACCAACCGTTCCACAATTTCGTCTCGATGCATTCTTCTCGAAGATTGAACGGATGCAGGAGATGGTTGATCCGCTCATTGACCCGCGAACGCTCATATTTTCGATCAGGAATGCGAACCTTTCGGACACCACAACAACTCAGGTGTATTGGCAAGGGCAAGTGTTGGTCAAAGTGCCGTCGCGATTGGTCACGCGAGCAACGTTGGCGATGTTAGGCCCGTTGCTACACAACAAGGCCGACATCATCGAATTGACGTTCGACGGAAGTTACACGCAGTCCTTACCGACGACGATGGAGATCCGAATCACGCGGCTCGCCTCGTGCGACGT
The DNA here is from genome assembly GCA_028288875.1 of Phycisphaerales bacterium. Lineage (GTDB taxonomy): Bacteria > Planctomycetota > Phycisphaerae > Tepidisphaerales > Tepidisphaeraceae > RYN-431. The sequence goes on from JAQGHK010000324.1 coordinate 4,971, forward strand.
GGCGACACCGCCGCTGCCGCCTTCCCCGTAATCGGCGACACGCGGACGTCGTCGCGTGGCCAGGTTGGCGGGTGGCATAATTGGTTACGCCAAAAATTGCGAAGGGAGGTCGTATCTTCCGAGCAAGCTTTTGGTGTACCAAAGCTTGTCACCCGGCTCCGGGAACCGGCGAAGTCTCTACGCCAGATGATCCCAACGCGTTTTAGCTCGAGAATCAGCCCTTAGTCTCGCAAGATCGGTCTGCGATGCCTGCTCCACAGAACGTCTACAAGAGTGCCCTTCGTTTCCTGCAAAATCGGATTCAGATAACCTAGTGACTCATGCGACTCACCTTCGCCCTTGCGGCCGCCGTTGTTGCCCTGAACGCTTACGCCATCGCCGCGAGCACGCAGCCGGCCACTCGGCCCGATGACGATGCCGCGTGGCAGGCGCTTTCGGACGGGCGACAAAGCGATGCGGAGCGCGTCATCCGTCAGCGGCTGAAGGACAATCCGCAAGACGCTCGCACGCAGTTCGTGGCCGGCCTGCTGGTGCGATCGCGCTTTGATAAACAAGGGGCGGCGCCGTATCTCGATCAAGCCATCAAGCTCGCGCCCAACACCGACGAGGCCGCCGCGGCGACGGCCGTGCGGGCACTCGACAACGGAGGGTTCTTCTATAAAGCCGACCCGGATTTTGAGATCCTGCGTAAACTCGCCGATCGGCACGCCGAAGACGGTGCTTATCTCTGGCTGCTGGCCATTGAGTGTCGCACGTACAACGAGAATGAGGGCGGCGTGGCCGCGTACGAGAAACTCGGCACGCATTTTAAAACCGGACCGGTCCTGTTCCACCAGACTTACGCCAACCTGCTGGACAACCTGCAGAAATACGACCGGAGCCTGCCCCACCGCCTGGAGGCCGTGCGACTGGAGCCTGAGCCGTGGTCTTACTCCGCTCTAGGCGACACCTACTGGCGAATGGGTCAGCCGAAGGATGCAATCGGCCCTTACCAGAAGGCCCTCAAATTCCAGCCGAACGACGTCGAAATCCTCCGCCGGCTGTTGATCAACGCCATCGACGCCAAGGACGGCGCAGTGGCGGTCGACGCGGGCCAGCGGGTCGTTGCATTGCGCCCGCAATCCTTTGTGGCCCATGAACTTCTTTCAAAAGCCTATTCGGTACAGGGCGATCAGCAGAAACTCGCCGACGAACTTAAGCTGTTATGCCAGATGCGCCCCGGCGACCAAGAGCGAGCGAGAACGACTGCTGAACTTCTGCACAGCCTGAATCGCCACGAAGAGGCCCCACAGATTGATCCGACATTCGGCAAATAGCGCTTCAAGGGTTGCCGGGTGGCACGTTTTGTAACGCCACTTTTATGAGCATTCGCGTGCGGCGGCGATCGCCCGGCTCTGCCAAAATTCTTCAAAATCGTCTGTTTTTTGGCCGACACGGCGCTGCGGCCGCGGTACAACTAGGGTGGACATGTGCGGCCCCGCCGAACCCATCCTTAGCCTGAATCGTTCGCGCAGCGCTGCGCGCACCGCGGCCATAGGCGGGGCCATAAGTGAGGTGGCGGTCTGGGTAATCTGCCCTCGCGCCGGGCGCGTGTTTTTTCTACGCTACCCATGGCCGGCCCTGGGGTTAACGGCCAAACGCGAAATGAAAATAGAGCAGTCAAACTCGCGCCCAATTCATCCACTTATGGCGGCTGACAATTTTTGGAGCCCTAAAGCTTGGAAGCGACGTCGCATGCCACCCTCCAGCGCTACCGAACGCCGCGGCGGCGGCGGCCCAGGGCGGCGGCGGTCGTGA
>JAQGHK010000549.1 GCA_028288875.1 Phycisphaerales bacterium
TCCAGGCATTCGGCCTGGCCGGCAGCGATGTGATTCAGTTGTCCGATACGGTGTTCGCGACGACCTACCTCGATGGCGGCGACGCCAATGACGCCATCTTCGGCGGCGCCGGCAATGACGTCATCAACGGCGGCGCCGGGGCCGACACGATCGTCACCGGCGACGGCAGCAACAAGGTCGCCGGCGGCGACGGCAACGACACGATCACCGGCGGCATCGGTCGCGACCGCATCACCGGCGGCGCGGGCAATGACAGCCTCCAGGGCGCGGCCGGCCGTGACATCCTCAGTGGCGATGAAGGCAACGACATCGTGGTCGGCGGGGCCAGCAGCGACTCGCTCTACGGCGGCGCCGGCGACGATATCCTGAACGGCCTCAGCGGGGCCGACTACGTGGATGGCGGTGCAGGCCGCAATACCGCCAAGGCCGACGCGCTGGATACCCGGATCAGCATCCAAGTCCTGGTGTAAATTTACTAAAAATATTAGAAACCCACTTCCGCCGCCCTGGGCTTCCAGGGCGGCGGTTTTTTGTTTGATTGCGACGAACTGTTGTGGTCGATGCATTCAATCGCTGTCCTCAAGTATTGCACATCAGAAATGTCGAATTACCTTAGATGGGCATGAATTCTAAGTGACCGCCGACAGTGCCAAACTTCAGGCAGAAGGTCGGGTCGGTCGCGGAGATAGCTGTTCATGGCTTATCAAATGCGTGGTTTAAGACGTTTTGCGATGGTGCTGTTGGCCGCCGGGTTCTCCATTGCGGCAGATGCGGATCCGCACGCCCACATGGCGATGCACGCGTCGGACGGCGCCGACACTTCGTTAGCCGGCCAGTACGATTTTTTCACCAACTTCGGCAGTTACCTCGCCAAAACCCACTGCCTTCGCACCGCCGACGGCCAGCCCGATTGGCCCTGGATCGGCATTCTTATCGCGCTGAATCTCACGGTGATGGTCGGGTACCTGAAGATATTCGTCTTCTGGCGCAAGTGTTATGTTTCTGAAGCCCCCGCCGACCGCAACTCCAAGCTAATGGACCTGGCCGGCATTTTTCTGCTGTGCGCGATGTGCGGGTACGGATTTTTCGTCATCACGATCTTCTGGCCGGCGTATCGCCTGCTCGCGGTATTCATGGTCGCGCTCTCGATCTTTACCTGGCGGTTCGCGGCCGATCTGGGCGAGTTTCGCTTCGCCTTTTCCGCCAAGCGCAGCCACCGCGAACTGCAGGAAAGCTTGGTGCGGCGGAACGACGAGCTGGAAACGCTGGTGGCCAACCGCACCGCCCAGTTGGAGCGGGCCGACCGCTTCAAAGGCGAGTTCCTGGCGAATATGAGCCACGAGCTCCGAACGCCAATGACCGCGATCCTCGGCTTTGCCGACCTGCTGGCCGATCCGGCGACGCACAACGGCGAGCAGGCCGTCTACGTCGAAACGATCCGCCGCAACGGCCATCACCTGCTGGGCCTGCTCAACGACGTGCTGGACGTGTCCAAAATCGAGGCCGGGAAGCTGAACGTGGAGCGGGTTGCCTGCTCCGTCGGAGACGAGGTCCGTCAGGTCGTCGGCTCATTGCGTCCCAAGGCCGACGCGCTCGGGCTGACGCTGGCGGTGGACGTTTCGCCGGACGTGCCGGCGCTCGTGCTGACCGATCCGCTCCGGGTCCGGCAGATCGTCACCAATCTGGTCGCCAACGCCATCAAATTCACCAAAACGGGCGGGGTCACCGTCACGGTTGCGGTCCAGGCGCGCACCGGCCGCACGCCGCAGCTGCGGATCATCGTCCGGGACACTGGCCGGGGCATCGGCCCAAATGAGCTGGACGGCATCTTCGACCGCTTTGGCCAAACCGGCACGCGCGGCCGGGCGGCGGGGTCGGGCAGCGGGCTGGGATTAACGATCTCTCGCAGCCTGGCGCGGCTGCTGGGTGGTGATATCGTGGCGCAGAGCACGCCGGGCGTGGGATCAGTATTCACCGTCTCGCTGGATGCCGGCGACACCAGCCTCGCGGCCGCCCCGTCGGACGACGCCCGCCCCGCCACCGCCGATCGTCACACGCTGGCTGGGGTGCATGTCCTGATCGCCGAGGACGTGCCGGATTCTCGCGCGTTCCTTCGCACGCTGCTCAAGCGCTGGGGCGCAACGACCGAAGTGGCTGAGAATGGCAGAACGGCCGTCGAAGCCGGCGTGGGCGGCGCGTTTGACTTGGTCCTGATGGATATCGAGATGCCGGAAATGGACGGCCTGACGGCCACGCAACAGCTGCGCCAGAACGGCTACGCCGGGCCGATCGTTGCGCTCACAGCCAATGCGCTGATCGGCGATCGCGCCGCCTGCATGAGCGCCGGCTGCACCGAGTACGCCTCCAAGCCGCTCGATGCCGCGAAGCTGATCGAGACGATCCGCCGCGCGATGATCGCCGCGCCAGCGAAAACGGCCTGAACCCAGAATCGTGGCCGCCGCAAGTGCTCCGCTGGCTTGACACTGTGCGCTCGCCCGCCGATTCTCGCTCGGGTGCACGAGGAGCCGAGGGATCTGACCGCGCCCCCTTCGCGGTACATCACGTGGCGATCAATCGGCTTGGGCCTGCTGCTCGCGCTCGGCATTGCCGTGCTCACGCCGTACAACGATTACGTCATCAACAATTCGTTTCTGGTCGGCAGCTATTTTCCGCCGATCGTCACGCTGGCGATGTTCGCGGTGGTGCTGCTGGTCAACGGACCGCTGTACAAATTCGCGCCGCGATTCGCACTGGCCCCCGGCGAACTGGCTGTAGCGTTGGCGATGGGACTGATCGCCTGCTCCATCCCCAGCCAGGGCCTGTTCCGGCAGTTGATCCCACTGCCGGTCGCGCCGTTCTACTTCACCGACAAGGCCGACTACCACGAGCTGTTCAAGGCGATGAAGCTGCCGAACTGGCTGTGGGCCGTCAGCAATCCGGACACGGGGTCGCGCGACCGCGCCTTCACCGCGTTCTATGCGCGCCTGCTGCCGGGCGAAAAGCTGCCGTGGGGCGCGTGGGTTCGTCCACTGCTGGGCTGGGGATCGTTCGCGGCGATGTTCTTCACGGCGATGTTCTCGCTGGCGTGCATTCTGCGCTTCCAGTGGACCGTCAATGAGCGGCTCGCGTTTCCGATCGCGCAATTGCAGTCGATGCTGATCGCCCCGCCGCGCAAGGGACGGGCGTTCAACGATCTGTTTTCCAGCCGGCCGTTCTGGATCGGGCTGGTCCTGGTCTTCGTCGTGCAGAGCAGTTCGGTGCTGAATCTGTATTTCCCCAGCACGATTCCCGCCATCCCCTACAGCTATGACCTGAAGAAAGTGCTGGCCGATCAGCCATGGACGGACCTCTCGGACGCGCTCAAAGCCAACACCATTTACTTCACGCTGCTGGGCCTGGCGTTCTTCACGCCGACGAAGGTCAGTTTCAGTCTCTGGGGAACGGCCGTGGGCGTGGCGCTGCTGCGGTGGACGTTTGATCCTAGCAAGAGCATCGTGTCCGACGCGGCCATGATCGATCAGGCGCTGGGGGCCAGCTTTGCCTTCATGTTCGGCGTGCTCTGGATCGGCCGGCACCATTGGATGGTGATCCTTCGCGCGCTCTTTGGCGCGAGCCGGCCGGGGGATGCGCGCGGGGCGTTCGTCTCTTACCGGCTGGCGGCGATCGCGTTCATCGTGGGCGTCGGCGGGATGACGATCTGGCTGCTGGTCGTCGGCTGCTCGTTCTGGCTGGCGGCCGGCATCGTGCTGATGATCCTGATGGCGCACGTCATCACCGCGCGCGTGGTGGCGGAAACCGGGCTGGCCTTCCTGCGGGTAGCGATTCCGTTCGATACGATGCTCAAGGCGCTGCCGGCCACGCTGATTACGCCGAAGGAAGCCTTTCTTTACGGCGTCAGTCACTACACCTACATGCAGTCGGCCCGTGAGAGCCAACTCGTCTTCGCGATCCACGCTTTGAATGTGGTCGATTCGGCCGAAGACACGCCCGGCACCCGTCGCGCCACGATGCCGGTGCTCATCGGCACGCTGGTCGTCACCTTCTTCGCCTGCGCCGCGGCCTCGCTCTGGTGCTATTACGGCTACGCGTCCCCGCTCTTTGACGACAGCACGTCCGGCCTGCTGAATCAGTACGGTTTGAGCACTTGGCCGAAGGCGTTCCTGGTCGACTTCCCCCAGAACGTGGAACGGGGGTTCCACACGGCCCGACCCTATAGCGTCTGGTACCAGTTGCTCATCGGCATCGGCGTCATGACCTTCCTGCAGGCGATGACCTGGCGCTTCGCGGCTTGGCCACTCCTGCCAGTTGGTTACCTCATGTGCAGCAGCTGGTACGTGGCGGGCGTGTGGTTCAGCCTGTTCCTCGGATGGCTGAGCAAGGTCGTCATCCTCAGATTCGGCGGGGCCTCGCTCTACAACAATCTGAAGCCGTTCTTCGTGGGACTGATCTTCGGCGAGGCGCTAGCGGTCGGCTTCTGGCTGATTGTGACGTTCGTCCTCGCGTTATCGGGCCAATCGTTCTTCGTCGTCCGCTTTATGCCCCAATAAGGCACCCCATTATTTCATTGTTTACCGAAACTGCCGCGCCGATCGGGCCGATGAAATTCTTAGTCGGGAGCATGTAACGGACGCGGTATGACGATTGACAGCTCATTCAGCACGGAACAGCGACGGCTGGCGGACCTGCTCCGTTACGCCCTGCTGGACACGCCGGCCGAGCCGCAGTTCGACGACCTGGCGGCGCTCGCGTCTCAAATTTGCCAGACCCCACTGGCCGCCATCACGCTGATCGCGGCCGAACGCCAGTGGTTTAAATCGCACATCGGCTTCGGCATGACCGAAACGCGTCGCGATATGTCGTTCTGCGACCACGCCATTCGAACGCCAGACGCCCTGACCGTCATCGCCGACGCCACGCTTGACGAACGTTTCAGCCAGAATCCTCTGGTCACCGGCGAACACCATTTGCGCTTTTATGCCGGGATGCCGCTGGTTTCACCGAACGGCAACGCCCTGGGCACACTGTGCGTGCTGGACGTCGAGCCCCGTGAGCTTTCCACCCACCAGCAGAACGCGCTGCAGGCCCTGGCGCGGCAGGTCATGAGCCAGATGGAATTGCGCCGCACGGCCGCCGAGAACGCAAAGTTGTGCGTCGAGGCCTGCAATTCCGCCCGCCGATCGCAGCATGCGGCTTCGCATGATGCGTTGACCGGGCTGGCCAACCGCCTGCTGTTCGGCGAGCGCGTGGCCCAGTGCATTGATAAGGCCCGCAAGGCGCAAGCCTGCAACTACTCGGTGATGTTTGTCGACCTCGCCCGGTTCAAAGACGTCAACGACAGCCTCGGCCACGCCGCCGGCGATCTGCTGCTGCATACGGTGGCCTGCCGGTTGTCGGACTCCATCAAACGCTCCACGCGGAAGGCGCCCGCGACCGTCGCCCGCTTCGGCGGCGACACGTTCATGATCCTGCTCGAAAATATCGGCGACCGCGCGATCGCCGAGGGCGTCGCGGGTCAATTGTTTGAAGACGTGGCGCGTCCGTTCCAGTACGGCGGCCACGTCGTGCATCCAAACATCAGCGTCGGCCTGGTTTTAGGCGAGCCCTCGTACGACCGTCCGGACAACCTGCTGCGCGACGCCGAGTCAGCGCTCTTTGCCGCTAAGGCCGCCGGCCGCGCCAAACTGGCCGTGTTCGACGCGAAGATGCATGAGGCCGCTATCAAGCGGCTGCAATTGGAAGACGCGCTGCGCAACGCGCTGGAACGAAACGAACTGCTGCTGCACTACCAGCCGGTCGTGTCGCTGGAATCCCGGGATTTAGTCGGCTTTGAAGCGCTCGTCCGCTGGCAGCGTGACGGCAAGCTCGTGAGCCCCGCCGACTTCATTCCAATCGCCGAGGAAACCGGCCTGATTATCCCCCTCGGCCGCTGGGTCATGGGCGAAGCGATTCGTCAGGCCGCCGCCTGGCGGAACGCCTATCCGAGCCGCATGCGGCTGCGTATGGCCGTCAACGTATCGCGCCACCAGTTGCAGGACCGCCAACTGGTTTCCGATGTTCAGCGTCTGCTCCATGAGCACCAACTTGATCCGTCGACGCTGATGCTGGAGATCACCGAAAGCGTCGTCATGACCGATGCCGACGACGCCCGCCGTGTGCTGGGAGAGCTGCGGGCCCTGGGCGTTCGGCTAGCGATGGATGATTTCGGCACCGGCTATTCCAGCCTCGGCTGCCTGCATTATTTCGATATCGACGTGCTGAAAGTCGACCGCATGTTCGTCGCCAACCTCGGGCAGCGGCGTAAATCTGCCGTGCTCCGGGCCGTCATCGACCTGGCGCACGGCCTGGGGATGACGGTGGTGGCGGAAGGCATCGAGACCCTGGAACAGGCAGCATTTCTGCGGGCCGCCGATTGCGATTACGGGCAGGGCTACCTGTTCGCCAAGCCGCTCCCCGCCAAAGACGCGGAAGCGATGCTCGTCCGCCCGCCACTGCTGGCGCTCTCAGCGTAGCGCTGACGCCCTGCGAAGCGCTGATGCCATAGCGTCCATCTGAGTTCGCCGCCCGCGAGCGGATCAGCGGTTCGCCGGCTTCCACTTCTTGTTGTACTGGTCGATCGCCTTCTGCGGGCTGATCGAATACCACGCATAGCCGATGCGCCGTTCACGGGTGACGTGATCGACCGTATCCCGCTTGATCCCGTCCCGGCTGACGAAGAATGGCTTGTTCGTGTCGACGTCATAAAACCGCGCCCAGAGTGGCGGCGCGGAGGGGTCATCGGTGATGATACGGTCCTTGCCGCCTTCGTATTGCGGGCCGGTGACGAAGCCCCACCGCTTGCCGGTGATCTTCGTTTCTTCAAACCAGGCGATCGCCGAATCGACGGCCGCCTTCACGCGCGGCGACGGATGGTCCAGGCTCATCAGCAACATCACGATCGTGGCGCTTTCGCTGGTCGTTGCGGCCGGCAGCTCGAAGGCGCGGGCACCGGTGGGCGCGAGCGACACTGGGTCATGCTGCTGACACCAGATCGTCTTCTTCCCGTTCGTGGTGATCTGGCAATTCAATACACATTCGATCGCTTTATCAAACGACGCCTTGGCCTTGGATTTGGTCTCGGCGGTGGCAAAAGCGAAGTCCTCTTCGCCAGCGGCGACGTCCTGCAGCAGCTTCATGACGTTCGTCATCGCGTCGTCATTGAACGTGATCATCCGCCCATAGTTCTTCGGCAGCTTGAAGCGCTGCGGAAAGCCGCCGTTGGGATATTGCGATGAGATCAGATAATCGAGACCGCGCTCGAATGACTTGTGATATTCCGGCTTGTCGACCACACGAATGGCGCGGGCCAGGGCGCGCAGTTCGCTGTAGGTCGCGCCGTTATCGATGGTGCTTGTCGCGGTCCAGCCTTGCCCGCCGAACCATTGCGGATCGGTCGGTAGCGGGTTCGGGCGCGGGTGCTCGATGTCGTAATGCTTGTACCAGCCGCCGTCTTCATTCTGCCAGCCGACGATGTTGGCGAGGATCGTCTTTCCTTCTTCGGATTTGAACCATTCGTCGGGCCGCTGCGTGAGCTTGGACGGCTCGAATTTCATATCCGCAGCGCCATAAACCGCCGACACAAGGCACAGGCTCAGCGACGCAATCAGCAAGCGGTTTCGTGTGGAGGGCATCACCAAGTTTACCGACGCCACTCGCGATCGTTGAACCTTACGTATACTCGCGGGCATGACTCTTCGTATCCTTGCCCTCGGCGACATCGTCGGCCGACCCGGCCGACAGGTTGTCTGTGATCGTCTTCCGGCGCTCGTGCGCGAAAAAAAGATCAATCTGGTCATCGCCAATGCCGAAAACATCGCCGGCGGCAGCGGCATCACGCCGAATCTGTTTCACAAGATCCGCAGCTACGGCATCGACGTCGTCACCCTCGGCGACCATGCCTTTCGTCGCCAGGAAATCGGGCCGACGCTGCAATCGTCTGAGCGCATCGTCCGCTGCGCCAACATGCCGAGCAGCGCGCCCGGCCGGGCGTTTACGGTGGTTCACACCAGCGACGGCATTCCCGTCGCCGTCTTCGCCGTCATGGGTCGCATTTACATGAACTTGCCTTCGGACGATCCCTTCGCCGCCGCCGATCGTGTGCTGGCGGCGATTCCGAAAGACGTGAAAGTCCGCGTCTGCGATGCCCACGCCGAAGCCACCAGTGAGAAGATCGCCCTTGGCTGGCACATGGACGGTCGCGCCAGTTTTGTGTTCGGCACGCACACGCACGTCCCGACGGCCGATGCGCGGGTCACCAACCTTGGTACCGCCGTCATCAGCGATCTCGGCATGACCGGTCCATACGACAGTGTCCTGGGCCGTCGGCGCGACCGCGTGCTCAGCTATATGACCACCGCCCAGCCCGCCGCGTTTGATGTCGCCACCGGTGACGTGCGGATGTGCGGCGCGCTCACCGAAATCGATGCGCAGACCGGCAAGGCCATCTCAATCGAGCGCATCGAAGTGCTCGGCGAAAAGACGACCGTGGCCTACGACGAAGACGACCGCCCGGAAAAGAATCGGCCCAAAGACTAGTTCTTAGGAATTGAATGCTCCTGCAGGTCTCGCTCATCGCCACGTGGTACATGGTCGGCCTCGTCTGGTTCGTGCAGGCGGTCGCGTATCCGCAGTTCGCGCGCGTCGCGATCGCAGATTTCCTGGCCTATCACAAGGCGCACACCACCTTCACCAGCTTTGTTGTCTTGCCGCCAATGTTCATGGAACTGGGGACGGCGATCGCCTTGGTCTGCTATTCACCGCACGATCGGGGCTATCAGATTGCACTCGGATTGGTGATCGTCTGCTGGATCAACACTTTCGGCATGGCCATTCCGGCACACGCCAAACTGACGCGCGGGCATGATGCCGCCGTCATCCGCCGACTGATTCGCGTGAACTGGATTCGCACGGTCGCCTGGACGGCCCGTGGCCTGCTGCTGTTGTGGAAATCTGGCAATTAAATTTCGCTAGATCGCAATGACCGGGGGGCTCGGGCGTAATAGGGGCAATGGAAGTTGCGAATCTGATTGAGATGCCGCCGGCCCCCCAGCCGGCGCGGCCCACTTTTCGTCCCCTGCCGCCGATTGAGCGTTTCGAACCCCGCGCCTTGCGCATTTTCGCGGCCGTGCTCGCGTGCGCCATCGCCGTCGCTTACTTCTGGTTTATTCTGCAGTACTGGGCCCCGTCGCATCCCGGCGTTGATCAGAACGGCTACCTCGTCGGCGGCAAGCAATTGGCCTGGACCGGGTCCACCGGCATGAAGCCGGACGAACCGCTCGGTTTCGTCAGCAACATGTGGGTGCTGAACCCCGAAACCGGTGTTAATTACCCGAAATACCCCGTCGGCCTGCCGCTGCTGTACGCAATCGTCCTCTGGACCTGCGGCGCGGCCGGCCCGAAGGCGGCGTTCCTGGTCAGCCCCACCGGGGCCGCTAGCGCCGTCCTCGGGATGTATTTCCTCGCCCGCCGCTTCGCCGGCCCCTTCGCCAGCCTCATGGCCATGCTGTTGCTCGCCTTCAGCCCGGTCACGCTGGTGCTGGCGGATAATCCCAATAGCCATGCGTCGTGTCTGGCGTTCTGCGTGTGGGGCGCGTTCATGCTGGTGCGATTCTGGGAGACCGGCTCCATTTGGCGAGGCATTGTCGGCGGCTTTCTGCTCGGCTTCGCGGCGACCATTCGGTACACCGAAGGCTTGCTCGGCCTGATGATCGGCCTGGCCGTGCTGAGCTTCATCGTCAGCCACCGCTGGCGCGCGATCAGCATCGCGGCCTGTGTCTGGTGCGCGATGTATGTCGTACTCATGCACCCCGAGAAGTTCGCTGTCGTAGCGTACGCCTTTGGCACCGCCGCATCCGGGATCGCAGCTCATCCAGTCATCGCATCGATTTCCGTGGCGGCCGTTATTGCTGGAATTGTGTCGGCCATCGGCATGGCGTCGATCGGTCCGATCATCAGCCATCACTGGCGGGCAATCTGCCTCGCGTCGATCGCTTGCTGGGCGCTCCTGTTCGTCCTGATGTTTCCGGAGAAGCTCGCCGTTGGGGCTTACTTCACTAACAAGGCTTGGCCATGGATCACAGGCCATCCGCTGATTGTTCTTATTTCATTGGCCGTCATTCTACTGGCATTCACCGTGTGGGAGTTGGCGGCGGAGTATCGCCGTGACGCCGCATTTCTCACGGATTGGAGAACCCCGCTCCGGCTCGCCTCCCCGGTCCTCGGCTGGCTCATTCCGATGATCTGGCTGCTCGGGTTTAACCGCATCGCCATGGGAACGTGGACGGGCTACGACACGACCAACGAATCCGTGCCCGGTTCGGCGTTCACGTTCGATCACGTCGCCGACAACTGGGAGCTGTTCTTCCGCAAAGTCCACGACACCGGCCTGTTCTTCACCCTGCCGCTCGGCCTGCTCGGCATGTGCCTGGCGCTGCGCACCGGCATGCGGCGGGCATCGCTGCTGTGGTTGTGGCTTGTTCCGGGAACGGGGGTCTACCTGTCGTACTACTGGGCGCCCGAACGCGGCATGTCTTACCTGCGATTCTTCCTCACACTGCTGCCGCCGCTGGTCATCGGAACGGCTGTTGTGATTGATCTGGTCATCGCCTCGGCGACCACGCGATTCGGAAAGATCGTCAGCCCTTTGATGGGCGGCGTGATTGTGGCCATCGCGTGCGGGATGAATCTGTATCGCGGGCAGCTCGGCCTGGAAGATGGGCAGGAAACCGGTGTCGGGATGGAGTCGCAGTTCCGCCAGCAGATGAACCTGGCGGCCTTGGCGAACGTAGTGACGACGACCGTGCCGAAAGGCTCGGTGCTGCTATCGCAGTCGGCGCAGCTTAACGACCTTCAGTTCGTCGGTGATTACGACTGCTTCGCCACCGAGTACTTCACCGCGGCCAACGCGACGCGGTTGAAATCCCAGAAGGATCGCCTCGATCCGGATGACCCCGATCCGATTCAACCCGCCCGGCGGGATTACTTGTACGAACTGACGAAAGACAAAAGCGATGACCAGCTCGCGCAGATGCAGACCGATCTGATCCGCCGATCTATTGCGGCCGGCAAGCGGGTGTTCCTGCTGGCCTCTCGCACTCAATCGCCGTCGTTGACCAAGCGATACGAAAAGGCGGACATCGGCCTCACCTGGGCGGTCCGTGCCCGCTACCACGATCTGCCCCGATTGAATGCCGGCGACGACCCCGTGCCGCCGGCGGCCGATCCACGCGGCCGGCGCGGCGGCTTTGGTGGCTTCGGAGGCTTCGGCGGACCGAACGCGCGCGGCGGCGTCCGCGGCCAACGCGCAGGGAACTCGCCCTTCCGCGAGGCGGTCCAGCAATGGCAGATCATCGAAATCACGCGTCGGCCCGAACGCCCGGCCGAACCGAAGCCCGCGCCCAAGCCCGCGGCCAAGCCGGCTACGCCGCCACCCGCGGCCGTGAAGCCTGCCGCACCAAAACCGGTCGAGGCGAAGCCCGTCGCCCCGAAGCCGCCCGAGCCAAAGGCCGCGGAGCCAAAGGCCGCCGCACCAAAACCCGTCGAGCCCAAAGCTGCAGAGCCTAAGCCGGCCGATGTGAAATCGGCCGCCGTTGTCCCCGCTGCACTTGTTACTCCGCCGGCCGCCCCGCCGCCGGCACCTGCTGGAATAAAGTCGGCGGATCCGGTCGTCGGGCCCAAGAGCCCGACGACCAAACCCGCCGAAGTGAAACCCACCGAACCGCCGCCAGCCCCGGCGGCCGTACGGTGAGTGTTCGTTTCTCACCCTAGTTATTAAACAAAACTTTGCTGCCGAGGTTCACGCCGGT
>JAQGHK010000424.1 GCA_028288875.1 Phycisphaerales bacterium
GCGCGCACGCGTGATAGGGTGCGATTCCTTACATCCGCTCGCTTGCACGCGATAGCCGGAGCGGGGGCGATCGCTTGGCAGGTTCGCATGCCACGGACGGAGGTTCGTTCTCATGGGAGATCCGCAGCGCGGCATGGCCGACAGGCTCGATGAGGCGGTACTGCTCAGCGTGCTGTCAGACGTCAAGGACGGCGACTTCAGCGTTCGCATGCCGCTCGAATGGACGGGCGTTGGAGGCAAGATCGCAGATCGGCTCAACGAGGTCATCGCGGCCAACCAGACGCTCGGGGCCGAACTGGCGAGGGTCAGCCGCGTGGTCGGCAAGGAAGGCAAGCTCTCCCAGCGGGTTGCGTTCCGCGGATCGGACCGAGCCTGGTCGGAGAGCATCGAGTCGGTCAACAGCCTCATCGAAGACCTCGTGCGCCCCACGAGCGAGATGCAGCGCGTCATCGGTGCGGTCGCCGGCGGGGACCTGAGCAAGAAGATCACGGCCGACGTCCAGGGCGAGGTGCTCGAGCTCAAGAACACCATCAACGCCATGGTGGACCAGCTCAACCGATTCGTCTCGGAGGTCACCCGCGTCGCCCGCGAGGTCGGCACGGAGGGCAAGCTCGGCCAGGCTGCCGCCGTGACGATCGAGGTCGGTGGCGTCTGGAAGGACCTGACCGACAACGTCAACCTGATGGCGGGCAACCTCACCGGCCAGGTTCGCAACATCGCCGAGGTGACGACGGCGGTCGCGAACGGCGACCTCAGCAAGAAGATCTCGATCGACGTCAAGGGCGAGTTCCTCCAGCTGAAGAACACCGTCAACGCGATGGTCGATCAGCTGAACGCGTTCGCGAGCGAGGTGACGCGCGTCGCCCGCGAAGTGGGCGTCGAGGGCAAGCTCGGCGGCCAGGCTCAGTCGAAGGAGGTAGGCGGTGTCTGGAAGGACCTCACCGACAACGTCAACCACCTTGCAGCCAACCTCACGAACCAGGTCCGCAACATCGCCGACGTGACCACGGCCGTCGCGAATGGCGACTTGTCGAAGAAGATCACGGTGCCCGTGAAGGGCGAAATTCTCGAACTGAAAAACACCATTAACGTCATGGTGGATCAGCTCAACTCGTTTGCTTCGGAAGTAACGCGCGTGGCCCGTGAAGTGGGTACGGAAGGCAAGCTCGGCGGCCAGGCCGACGTGCGCGGCGTGGCGGGTACGTGGAAGGATCTCACGGACAACGTGAATTCCATGGCCAACAATCTGACGAATCAGGTGCGTAATATCGCTCAGGTAACGACGGCCGTCGCGACGGGCGATCTGTCGAAGAAGATCACCGTCGATGCGAAGGGCGAAATCGCCGAACTCGCCGACACCATCAACGTCATGGTGGACCAGCTCAGTTCGTTCGCCGCCGAAGTGACGCGCGTGGCCCGCGAAGTGGGTACTGAAGGCAAGCTCGGCGGCCAGGCCGATGTGCGCGGCGTAGCCGGCACGTGGAAGGATCTCACGGACAACGTGAATTCCATGGCCAACAACCTGACCGACCAGGTCCGCAACATCGCCGATGTGACCAAGGCCGTGGCCGCGGGCGATTTGTCCCGCAAGATCACCGTGGAAGTGAAAGGCGAAATCCTTGAACTGAAAAACACGGTCAACAGCATGGTGGATCAGCTCCGCGCCTTCGCGTCCGAAGTGGCCCGCGTGGCCCGCGAGGTGGGCACGGAAGGGAAGCTCGGCGGTCAGGCCAACGTGCAGGGCGTCGCGGGCACGTGGAAGGATCTAACCGACAACGTGAACTACATGGCCAACAACCTCACCGACCAGGTGCGCAACATCGCCCAGGTGACGACGGCCGTGGCCAACGGCGATTTGTCGAAAAAAATCACCGTGGAAGTGCGCGGCGAAATTCTTGAGCTCAAGCTCACGATCAACACCATGGTGGATCAGCTGAACAGCTTCGCCTCCGAAGTGACGCGCGTGGCCCGCGAAGTGGGTACCGAAGGCAAGCTGGGCGGCCAGGCCGAGGTGCGGGGTGTTGCCGGCACTTGGAAGG
Organism: Phycisphaerales bacterium; assembly: GCA_028288875.1. GTDB lineage: Bacteria > Planctomycetota > Phycisphaerae > Tepidisphaerales > Tepidisphaeraceae > RYN-431. The sequence continues at coordinate 2,040 of JAQGHK010000424.1, forward strand.
ATCTGACGGATAACGTGAACACCATGGCCGACCGCCTGACCAATCAGGTGCGCGGCATCGCGACCGTCGTAACCTCAGTCGCTAACGGCGATCTGAAGCGCAAGCTGACCGTGCACGCCAAGGGCGAAATCGCCGAACTGGCCGACACGATCAACGGCATGATCGACACGCTGGCGACATTCGCCGATCAGGTAACGACCGTCGCCCGCGAAGTGGGTGTGGAAGGAAAGCTCGGCGGCCAGGCGAGTGTGCCGGGTGCTTCGGGCACGTGGCGCGATCTGACGGATAACGTGAACCAGCTGGCCGCGAATCTGACGACCCAGGTGCGTGCCATCGCCGAGGTGGCCACCGCCGTGACCAAGGGCGACTTGACGCGTTCGATCATCGTGGAAACGCAGGGCGAAGTGGCCGCCCTGAAGGACACGATCAATGAAATGATTCGCAACCTGCGTGACACCACGCAGAAGAACACCGAGCAGGACTGGCTCAAGACCAACCTCGCCAAGTTCAGCCGCATGCTGCAGGGTCAGAAAGACCTGCTGACGGTCGGCCGGCTGATCCTGAGCGAACTGGCCCCCGTGGTGAGTGCGCAGCACGGCGTGTTCTACATGATGGATAATTCCAAGCTGGACGACCCGGCCCTGCACCTTCTGGCCAGCTACGCCTACAAGGAACGCAAAAGCATCGACAACCGCTTCAAGCTCGGTGAAGGCCTCGTCGGCCAGTGCGCTCTTGAGAAGGAAAAGATCCTGCTCAGCAACGTGCCGTCTGATTACGTGAAGATCGGCTCCGGCCTCGGCGAGGCGCCGCCCACCAATATCATCGTCATGCCGGTCGTCTTCGAAGGCCAGGTCAAGGCCGTGCTGGAGCTGGCAAGCTTTGAGCGTTTCAATCCGTCGCACGAGCAGTTCCTCGATCAGCTGACCGAATCGATCGGCATCGTGCTGAATACCATCGAAGCGAACATGCGTACGGAAGACCTGCTCAAGCAGTCGCAGTCGCTCGCCCGCGAACTGCAGGCCCAGCAGGAAGAACTGCAGCAGACCAACGCCGAACTGGAAGACAAGGCCAAGCTGCTGGCCGACCAGAACGTGGAAGTGGAACGCAAGAACAGCGAAGTGGAACAGGCCCGCCAAGCCCTGGAAGAAAAGGCCAAGCAGCTGGCGCTCACGTCCAAGTACAAGAGCGAGTTCCTGGCGAATATGTCGCACGAACTGCGGACGCCGCTCAACAGTCTGCTGATCCTGTCGGACCAGTTGGCCAAGAACAACGACGGCAATCTGACGCTGCGTCAGGTCGATTTCGCCAAGACCATTCATGCTTCGGGTAACGACCTCCTGACGCTGATCAACGACATTCTGGACCTGTCCAAGATCGAATCGGGCACGGTGGTCGTCGATGTCGGCGAAGTGCCGTTCCGCGATCTGGGCGATTATGTCGAACGCACCTTCCGCCATGTGGCCGAGAGCCGGCGGCTGGAGTTCGGTGTCGCCATCGCGGCCGACCTGCCGCGGGCCGTGAACACCGATGCCAAGCGGCTGCAGCAGGTCCTCAAAAACCTGCTGTCAAACGCGTTCAAGTTTACCGAGGCCGGGGCCGTGACGATGGGCGTGTCGCTCGTGAACGACGGCTGGAATACGGAAAACCAGTCACTGAACGCCGCACGCTCGGTGATCGCGTTTACCGTGAGCGACACCGGCATCGGCATTCCGTCGGAAAAGCAGCAGATCATCTTCGAAGCCTTCCAACAGGCCGACGGCTCGACCAACCGCAAGTACGGCGGCACCGGCCTGGGCCTGGCGATCAGCCGCGAAATCGCCGGCCTGCTCGGTGGTGAAATTAAGCTCTTCAGCACGCCCGGCCAAGGCAGCACCTTTACGCTGTACCTGCCACAGGCATTCCCGACGGCCAAGTCGCTGCGCAAGCAGGGCGGCGCCGCCCCGGCGCTGCCGCCGATGTACTCCGGTCAGGAACTGGCCGAGATGCGGCCGGCCCTGGAGCACGCGGTGCTGACACTGCAGGACGACATCCTGGACATCGAGCCGATGTCGGCCGCCGTGATGGACGACATGGGCGACATCCAGCCGTCGGACCGCGTGCTGCTGGTGGTCGAGAATGATGTGAACTTCGCCCGGTTCCTGATCGAGCTGGCCCACGAGAACGGCTTTAAAGTCGTGCTCGCCCAGCGGGGCTCGTCGGCCTTGAAGCTGGCGGCCCAAGTGCAGCCGCACGCGATCACGCTGGATATCAACCTGCCCGACATCGACGGCTGGCGCGTGCTCAATCGCCTGAAAGATGACCCTGCCCAGCGGCACGTGCCGGTGCAGATCATCACCACCGACGAAGACCGCGAGCGCGGCCTGCGCATGGGGGCGATGGGAGCACTGACTAAGCCGCTGAAAAACCGCGACGAACTCGATGAGGCGTTCTCCGACATCAAGGCGGCGATCGAACCGCACGTGCGCAACGTCCTTCTTGTTAGTACGGATGACAAGAAGCGCGAAGCGATCGAGCGACTGATCGGCGGCGACGACGTCCGCATCACCGCCGCGCCGTCGGCCGATACGGTAATGCAGGTCGTGCAGGACGCGGTGTTCGACCTCGTCGTGCTGACGCTCGATCTGCCCGGCCGCGGCGCGTTCGATCTGATCGACGACTTGGCCGATCAGGCCACGCTGCACAGCCTGCCGATCATCGTGTACACGGAACGGGTATTGTCCAAGCGGGAAGAAACGCACCTCAAGCGGCTCACGCAGACGCTTGTGCTCAAGGACGTGCGCTCGCCCGAGCGGCTGGTGGACGACGCGGCCCTGTTCCTGCACCGGCCGATTGGTTCAATGTCCGAAGCGCACCGCCAGATCATCGGCGAGCTGCACAGCCCCACGGCCACGCTCGCCGGCAAGAAGGTGCTGGTCGTCGACGACGACATCCGCAATATCTTCGCGATGGCGAGCATCCTGGAGCCGCTGAACATGAATGTGCTGTCGGCCGAGACGGGCAAGGCGGCGCTGGAAACGCTCGAGGCAAATCCAGACATCGACGTCGTGCTGATGGACATCATGATGCCCGACATGGACGGCTACGACACGATGCGGGCCGTCCGTAAGCTCAGCCGGTTCCGCTCGCTCCCGATTATTGCGCTGACCGCAAAAGCGATGATCGGCGACCGCGAAAAATGCATCGAGGCGGGCGCGTCGGATTACATTTCCAAACCAGTGGATACGCAGCAGCTGCTCGGTCTGCTTCGCATGTGGCTGTATCGTTAATGAGGATGAATTCGAATGCATGATCTCGCTCAGACGGGGGCGAAAAATCGATCGCAGAAAGCCAGCATCCTTATCGTGGATGACCGGCCGGAGAAGGTGCTCGCGCTCGAAGCGGTGCTGGAAGATCTGGGGCAGACGATCGTCACCGTCAACTCCGGACGCGAGGCGCTGCGCCAGGTGCTCCATCAGGACTTTTCGGTCATCCTGCTGGACGTCAATATGCCCGGCATGGACGGTTTTGAGACCGCCGAACTGATCCGCCAGCGGCCAAGTTCCAAGCACGTCCCGATCATTTTTATCACGGCCTTCACCGACGAGATGCACGCCTCACGCGGGTATTCGCTGGGGGCCGTCGATTACATCCAAGCGCCCGTGCTGCCGGAAATCCTGCGCACCAAGGTGACGGTGTTTGTCGATCTGTTTCGCAAGAATTTGCAGCTGCGCGAGCAGACCGATTCGCTGCGCCACCACGCCGAGCAGCTGCAGGCGCTTGCAGCTGCGGCGGTGCAGATCAACTCGGCGATGTCGATTGATCAGATGTTGCTGACCATCGTCGACTCGGCGCGCGACGTGCTGGGCACGCACCAGGCGCTGCTGCTCTACTTGAACCCGTCGAATAATGGCCAGCCGCGGACGGTGTCGGTCGGTTCCTATTCCGAGCGGTATCGCGACTGGCGCGGGCGGCCGCTGGACTTGGCTACGGTCGCCAACACGGCCCTCGCCAAGTGCCGAACCTCAACACGGCTGACCGACACCGAACTGCGCGCCCACGCGGACTGGACCATCATGGGCAACCTGGTGATCCCGCCCATTACCGGCGGCATGCTGGCCGCGCCACTCTGCGGCCGCGACGGGTCCAATCTGGGCTTGGTGTACGTCACCGATCCGCAAGGCGACCCGTTCACTACGGATGACGACGCCATGCTGGTGCAACTAGCGCAAATGGGATCGATCGCCATCGAGAACACGCTCTACAGCCAGGAGCGCGAGGCCAACCGTGCCAAGGACGAATTCCTCGGCACGCTTAGCCACGAGCTGCGGACGCCGCTGAACGCCATCCTCGGGTGGACGGAATTGATGAAAGACGAGCCGATGCCGGCCGAGGTGGGCCACGCCTTCGAGGTCATTGGCCGCAGCGCGCGGGCGCAGGCGACGCTGATCGAAGACCTCCTCGAGGTGTCGCGGATCAACAGCGGGAAACTGCAGATCACTGCAAGGTCGATGGACCTGGGCGGGGTGATCGAGGCGGTCGTCGAATCCATTCGGCCATCGGCCAGTACGAAGGGCGTGGCGCTGCAGTCGCAAAGCGGACCCTTGCCGGTGATTTCCGGCGACCCGGACCGGCTGCAGCAGGTGGTCTGGAATCTCCTGAGCAATGCCGTCAAATTCACGCCGGCCGGCGGGGCGGTGGTCGTCACCGCAGAGGCGTCGGTTGATAGCATCACGGTTCAGGTGCAGGACAATGGCCTGGGCATCGGACCGGAGTTCCTTCCGCACGTCTTTGAACGCTTCCGTCAGGCTGACAGCAGCAATACCCGCCGCCACGGGGGCCTGGGAATCGGGCTGACCATCGTGAAGCAGATCGTTCAACTGCACGGGGGATCGGTCTCCGTGAACAGTGACGGCGCGGGCCTTGGCTCGGTATTCTCGTTCACCATTCCCTTCGCATCCACTGTCGCGGCGGCGAATGATGCCGGCTTGCCCGTACCCGACGCTACTTCAGCCAATGCCGAGGTCAGTGTCGGAGCCGAGCCGTCGCTCGAAGGGCTGGCGGGGCTCGGCATCGTCCTTGTCGATGACGACGATGACGCGCGCGAGGTCCTGACGGCCGTCCTGATCCGGCATGGGCTGCGTGTGTCGGCCGCAGCCTCAGCAGCCGAGGCGATGCAGCTGTGCCTGGCGCGACGTCCCGACCTGATCATCAGCGACATTTCCATGCCCGACGAGGACGGCTACTCATTCATCCGCCGCGTTCACGCGATGCCGGAGTCGGCGGTGCGGCGCATTCCTGCCATCGCCCTGACGGCCCACGCCCGCGCCAGTGACCGGGAGCGCACTTTGGAGGCGGGCTACAACGACCACGTCGCCAAGCCCGTGAACCCCGCCGATCTAATCACCGCCATCCGTCATGTCATGTCGCACGCGGCCGAAGCGCCGGCGAGCTGAACGATGCGGCCGGTTCCGTGTTCAACACAGAGCCCGCCGCACGTACACTACTGGCCTTACACCCAGGAGCATGATGAGTGATCGGAAGCGTTACGTAATTGTCGGTACGGGCGGCCGCTGCCGGATGTTCATTGAAAGCATGTACGGCCCACACGCCGCGCACGCAGAGCTGGTCGGCCTGTGCGATCTCTCCCAGACGCGGATGAACTATTACAACGCGGAAATTGCGAAAGAATACAAAGCTGCTCCGGTGCCC
>JAQGHK010000456.1 GCA_028288875.1 Phycisphaerales bacterium
GATTCGGTTTCGAAGGGCTCACGCAATTCCGCCGGCCCGGTCGCGGCGACGGGCCCGGGCGGCTCGGTGCGGCCGCGGTTTACGACGGCGGCGATGCCCGCCATGGTCGTCTGCTGCGCGATCTCCCAGCGGACGAGTCCGGCGTCTTCGGTGCCGGCAAACGACTGACACGCGGCCAGTTTCGCTTGTGCCCGGACCAAGCCCGACCGCCAGCGGCGCCGCAAATCCATCTTGTACGGCGCTGGCCGGAACCAGGTCGTGTAACGGCGGGCGAGCCAGCCCAGTTCGCTCTCGGGGCGGCGAACGTTCCGCTCGTCGTAGATCTTGAAGTCCGCGTCGATGAGGACCGCGCCGTCCTCAGGCGCGTCCGTCCAGTCCGGGCCGGGACGGATTATCAATTCCGGGTCGGACGCCGCGAATGCGTGCGAGCCGTCGGCGCGGATCACGACGACGGGGAACTTCACGTCTACCAGGCGCGTGTAGCGGAAAAGGCCGAAGATCGCGAAGAATGTGGTGATGGACACGGCAAGGACTCCAAAGGCCACGAAGAAAAGCCGCATCGGGCGACGGCTGCGGTGGCGGGCGGGAAGTGGTGGCGGACTCATTGTCACAATTGTTTGGCCTTCGTCAGTCCATGCGATAGCTGCGCCTGTCGGAGCTAAACATTGTTTAGCCGCACCCGGCCTTTCCGTCGCTTTGACTTACAGACGCCGACCGGCCGCGCCTCACGTGAGATGCGGCCGGATAGCAGACGCCTGATCAGGAGCACGCAATGGGACTCAATGAGCGACGCAAGATTGATGAACTCAAGACAACGACACTGCCCGCGAGGTCGAAGGAGATCGAGGAGATCTGCGGCAAGTCGGTCCCGTATGAGGTCGATTGGGATAGCCTCGCGAGCGATCTCGAAGGACTGAATTTTCTCGATAATCTCTCGTGCCACCGCCTGAACATGGCATTGCGGTCGATCTGCGTTGACGAGGCAGGGAAGCAGGCCGTTCGTGACGGGCTTAAGAGCGTTAAGCTGAAGAACGTGCCGGATAAGGCGGCGATGCGGCTGGCGTTCGACGCCGGCGTGCTGGAGATGCACTGCGCGTACGCGAAGCGAACCGACGGTATGTTCGGCGACGGCGAGATCCGCATGCTGCTGATCGACAAGCTGTGAGAAGGTCAGTGCGCACCGGAACCGAAATGCCCAAACTGAAAAGCACCTCGTTGGCGCCTCGCCGCGCGGATCTTCTCGCGATCGGCCACCGCGATCACTCCCTTTATCTATCCCGTCGTGCTTAGAATTTCTGGAAGTGTTCCCGCCGAGGTGACGACTATTTCATGTGACCTCACCTCGCATCGCCATGGGCCGCCGTTCGTCGTCGTTTCTCGAAACGCTGGAAACGCGCCGCCTGATAGCGTTCGCAGACGTAGAGGCGTCATGGGGTACCAACGGCGTCGGCGTCGCGGCACAGGCATTTTCCGAGCAGGATAATGGAAGAATTCTCGCCGCTGACGGTTCCGGGAAAAGCGGCAATCTTGTCAGGTTGAACGCCGACGGGTCGTACGACACGACCTTTTCCCACGACGGCAAGGTGCCGTACACGGCCGACATCGTGGCAGCGCGGCAGGTGACGGGCGGCAACATCGTGATCGCCTTCACGTACAGCCGCAGGTCGCCGGGCCAAAGCGAAGGGGTGTACACCCGATGAGGACTACGTCAACGGCTACGGCGTCGCCCGCTTCACCGCCCGGGGCGTGGTCGACACCACATTTGGTGAGAACGGCAGCAGTTCGGCCGCGTTCCATTCGAGAAAAATCGGCAGTTACGCTGACCTCGGCGGGGTTGCGATCGACGCCGACGGCTCGGTCTACATTGCCGTCAGCGGAACGTTTGGGGTCTCGCGCGACAACCCACACATTATAGCACCGACGCCACGAGTGAAGGCCCCGACCGTCGAATGTTTCGTTTCAGGCGATCATCGCCACCCCGGCAGCTCGAGCTACCACACCGGTGCGCGTACCGTCGGCACGAGCTGAACCGGACCGATCAGGCCGGATTTCGGCAGGGGGCTCTTGGCGGTGAACGGCTCGAACGAGCTCCACGTCAGCCGGTCTGGTTTCGGCAGCGCTGAGTCGGCAATCATGCGGTTGGGCCAGAGATTAGCGACCCGAACCTCCAGTGTGTTCTGCCCGGATTTAAGCGCCGACCGAAATGCAGGCGACGCGAGACGCAGCGGCGGGTTCCACAAAGTGCCTAGCGGGACGCCGTTGAGCGCAACCTCGGCCATGACTTGGACTTCGCCGATGTCCAACGTCCATTCGACGCCGGGAATGGACGACGGCGTAAAGTCGAAGGTCGTCGTATACCTGATCGTGCCTGAGTAATGCTGAACGCCGCTCTCCGGCGAGTCGCTCAGCGACATCAGCTTGCTTAGACGGATCGATTCGGGCGCGCCCCAGCCCTTGGTGAAGCCGACCGTCCACGGCCCCTCGATCGCGATGGCAGCGGGGATCGACTTCACCTCCACATGCGCGGTGGTACCGTCACCCCGTTGTACCTCGTACGTGCCGGGCTGCCGCCCGATGAGCGTCAGCGCGCCTTTGCCGTCGCGCTCCAGATCGGCCGCCCGGGGTGGCGACGGGAGAGGCTGGCGTAGCGCGAAATGGTCGGTATCGACGCCGCGATAATGGATGGGGACGTCGTCGATGAGGTAGTCGACGTCGAGCGTTTTGACGACACCGTAGGCCGGGTCGTCGCCATTCGCCAATTCGGCGACACCGAAGGCGTTCTCCCGCTGGTCGATCAGCCGCTGCAGTTTATCCTTCACGTTTCGCGTGCGGCTCGCGTCCCCCGGCACGCCGTAGGTGGCCGACACGACCTTGATCTTCGGTGGCGTCGTGAGCTTCACGATCGGCTGCCCGTTGCGGGTGATTGTCGCGACAGACGCCGGCGCGGTCTCACGTGTTCGAAAGATGATGAATGCCGATTCGCTGGCCTCGAAACGCAGAGGGATGGTCGTCACGCGGTCCTGGCCCTGACATTGCACGATAGCGGTCCGTTCGCCGGTTTCCGGATTCCAGCGCTCGGCTAAGCCGCCTGAGCGGAATGTGCACTCCGCTTCGACCGCGGCGGCGGAAGGGTTGGCGACGAAATACACCTGTGCGTCGCCGGTGTCGCGATGAATCCAGTTGAGTTTTGCCGTGCTGGTGAAATCGGGAGCGATGTTCAATGACTTCAGCAGGTCTTCGATCGGCGTTCCGGCACTGAGCTGACCTTGGCCGAACGCGCGGGTCTTCACTTTCTCGCCGTCGCAGTCGGCCCAGACCTCGTTGCCGATGTCGGCGACGATCTGGTCGCACTTGGGATAGTCCTGGAGACTTGGCGAGGCTTGTGGCTTGTTGCCGTAGAGAGTCGCGCCGTCGCTCACGAGTCGTTTGATCTTCTGCGCGAGCGCCGGCGTCATCGTTTTCGTCGGCGGCAGCACGAGCAGCCGATAGCTCATGCCATCCGGCAGCACGAGTCGGCCGTCTTTGACGATCGTTCGCGCGATGAGCGCCTCGGCGCTGATTTCGTCATACCGGTATCCCGACGGCAGCGCCGGGGTTGGGTCGAAGTAAGTCTGGTTCGGCCGCTCGGGCCGCAGGTAAAGGACGTCGGCCACGAACTTGCCTTGCCGCAGCATTTCCTGGCAGCGGGAGAGATAGGTGTGCCAACCGCCCGACATTTCCCACCACGTGTTGGTGCGTTCGTAGTGAAGCCCCCACGGGCCCATGGTCGCGCCAGGAAATCTGTCGAGGTACGGCTGATGCGCATAGCGATGGATGACGAAGCGGTTGATCCCCTGGCTGAACTGGAAATCGCCGATGGCTTTGATCAGCGCGGGATGTAGTTTCCATTGTTCACTATCGCCGGACGTGAAGGCCTCGGCGCCGACGATCGGCTTGCCCATGACATGGGCGACGGAAGCCATTTGCCGGGCTTTGCGTTCGTTCTCGAGCGCCGGATGAGTCCAGAATTCGGACATGGGCTCGTCGACCCGGGAGGTGTAGGTGGCTTCGTCGCCGAACGGGAGGTTGTATCCTTCCATGGTCAGCCGCAGGCCGTGCTCGTGGGCGCGCTTGGCGAGCTCACCGGCGTAATTATCCGCGAGTAGATCGGCACACGTCTGGGCGTAATCCCATCGGAAGCGATCGGCGAGCGCCCGGCCGGCGATCGGCGGCGCATCGGGCGCGAGCACATTCGGCAGGTAAGGCAGCGGGTCGTAGCCGCGACGTCGCTTGAACTCGTCGCGCATCTTCGGCGTCCAGTTCTGCGTGCCGACTTCCCACGAATCGATGTGTGTCGCTGACAGGGTCGGGCCTGCCATCTTGCCGGCGGCCTGGATCAGGGTGCCCATCTGCTTATCAAAATGAAGATCCATTGCGTCGGCGCTGAACTTGTCGATCTCCAGCCCGTTGCCGCCTTTAACCGGCGGCCGTGTTGAAGAGCCCGTCGACACCGTGCCGATGCGTTGAAGTGTCCACTTGCCCGCTGGCGCGCTCCAATGGAGCGTGCCGTCCGGACGGAGCTTGTCGGACAGATCGAGGACATCGGCCGGCGTGACAGGTGACCGATCGGCGGGATAAGCCAACAGAGCCACGTCGCGATAGAAATCCTCGAACGGGACGGAACTATCGAACACATCGCCCTTGCGCTTTTGATTTTTTGCCGGGAGCGGGGCGGTAACGTCCTTCGTGC
>JAQGHK010000462.1 GCA_028288875.1 Phycisphaerales bacterium
CCGCCGCGCCGATGGCGTCCATCGTCGCATTGAACAAGAGCAACGGCCGATGAAACTGATACGACGCCTCCAAATGGTCCGGCCGCCCCGACCCGCGATCCTCAAAAGGAATTACATTTCGATACACCGAACTCGGCGAACTTTCCGACACCACCGTCGGATAGGTTGTGCGAATCCAGTCGGCCCATCGCGTCATGACCAGCAGCCGCAGCGGCGCGTAGTCCAGCCATTCGTGCCACTCTTCCCAGTGGTCGGCTTCGAGCTCCATCTTGTCGTATTGGTTGCGAAACCCTTCCGGGCCATTGCAGATCAATCCCCACATTGAGCCGCGGCGAATGTCGTTTTCGAAGTGAATCGCATCGAACAAATCGAACGTCTGCCGCCGTATCCACCATCCGCCGGCGAGGCTGGCAATTGAGATGGCGAGAACGATCAGCCACGCCGCCGCAGTCTTCCACCTAAAATGCGACCGAGTCGGGCGACCGATTGCGGCCGGCAGCGCCGCGGAAACCGGTGGATGCACATCAAAATGTTGGTCCTCGTCGACAATGACCACGTCCGCAGTTTCTGGCATGCGTCGGCGATCTTACTGTCCGGCCGCGCCGGTTACCCGAATAGCTTCAGTTGTGGATCGGGCTTGGCCAGGTCGGCGTCGATGCCGCGGGCGCGGAGGATGTCGGGGAAATTCGCAAAGCCGTGCAGCGAGAGCACTTTTTTCGGTCTCACGCGGTCGATCAGTTCCAGCAGTTCATCGAAATCGCAGTGATCGGAGATCGGCAGGACGTGGTCGACGCCATAGCGAAACTCGGCCCCTTTTAACAACGCCCAGCCGCTGAGCATGATTGTCATTCGGCGTTCAAACTGCTGGCTGAACAACGATCGCGCGACCTGCGGGGGCGCGACCAGCACGCCGCGCTCTTCCAATGAAAGCGCGCTGGCACCGCGAAAATCCGCAGCACTGTATTTCCGACGCGGCCCGAGATGAACGCCGAGGGATTCATACACGTCCGACAGCTTCGCCACCGCGCCGTGCTCGGTCACGGGGAACCCGGCGTCGGTCAGCACTTTCACGGCATGCTGAGCTTTACCCAGCGCATAGCCCATCACGATCGGCTGACGGCCCTCCTTCATCGCGTTGCCGACCAGTTCGAGCAGCTGCGTCGCCACTTCGCCGAACGGCGGAAAGCGGAAGTTCGGCCGGCCGTAGGTGGATTCGGTGACCAGGATGTCCGCTTGCGGCGGATCAGGCACGTCGGCCGTCGGACCAGGGCGCATTTTGCAGTCGCCGGTGTAAAGAAGGCTTTGGCCGTCCTCGCGCTCGATGCGAATCATTGCGCTGCCGAAGGTGTGCCCGGCCGGGTGCAGCGTGACGCGATGGCGATCGTCCAACGCGTGCATTTGCCCAAATTCCAACGGCAAGGTCTGGTCCACCTTCACCCGCGTGGCCGCGAAGGCGAGCGTCGCCGGGGTGGCCATTGTGAGCTTGTGATTCGACAAGTGGTCCGAATGGGCGTGCGAAACGAACGAAAAATCGCGGGGTCGACGCGAATCTAAGTAGAAACCCTTACCCGCGAGCTTCGGTCCATCGTCCCATTCGAACATTGGGTAATGTTAGGCGTCGACCCGCGATTTGAACCGCGTAACTTCATGCGCAATGCGACAAAAGTGCGCAGCTCGTTAGTAATGATTCTGTATCGACGCCGCACCCAAAACGGCTACACTCGCTCAGTGGCGGTTCTCGACTCGGCGTAGCCGGGCACATCCAACCGCTGAGTGGCAAGTTGGGGGAATTGGCGTGGATAGCAGTGGCGACGACAACGGCTCAGAGCCAACCAGCCCGGCAGCGCGCCGCCTGAGTTACAAATTCCAGCGGCTACGCGAGCGCATTCGCGCCGCCATCGACGCCGGCGAGCTGGCGGGCAAACTGCCCGGCGAACGGTCGCTCGCACGCCAGTTCAACGTCAACGCCAAAACGCTAAGTAAGGCGCTTACGGATCTCGCCGCCGAAGGCCTGCTGGAACGAAACATCGGCCTGGGCACCTTCGTTCGCGACGGCACGTCCGCCGCGCCGACCGCTAAGATCCTGCTCCTCTCTGATGCGACGTACGGCAGCACGCTGGCGCAAGCGTTGAGTTCGCGCGGCCTTGATGTCCACAGCCACGTCGCCGACGGCGACCTCGCGCCAAGTCTGCTCGCCCCATTTGATCTGGTCCTGATCGCATCATCCGCGATCGGGGAAGAAATCGTTCGCGACCTGATCGTCCGCGGGAAAAACGTCTTGTCGCTCGATCGGCTCTCCAAGCCGTACAGCAGTCACGCGTTGCTGCCGCACCACACGCTCGCCGCTACGCAGGCGGCCAAGGATCTGGTCACGCTCGGGCATCGCAAATTGCTGCTGGTGCCCGATGACATCAACGACACCGATAGTCACCGCGCGGTGACCGAAGCCATTCCGCATGCGGAGGTTCTGCCGGTATCGGCATCAGACGCCGCGGCGGCCGCGACGGACGGCTTTACCGGCGCCGTCTGCGCATCGCGCAACGCCCCCGCCGTGCTGGCCGCATGCCGGGCCGCGGGCATGGTCGTGCCGGATGCCTTCAGCGTCATCGCCTATGGTCGACTGCTGGAATCGGCGACGTGCTGCGGGCATTACGTGTCCGATGAACACATCGCCGACGCCGTTCAGGACCTGCTGAGCGCCGGCCTTCCGCATCGTCCGCTGACGCTTTGGCTGGCCGGCGAACGAACCCACGCCGGCACCACCGCCCCGCCGCGATCGTCGTAAACCGCGGCTGCGTCAGCCACGAAGAATCTTCATCGCGATCCAGATGCAGGCGATGACCGTGACGACGGCAATCACCCAGGTGAGCCAACGGCCGCGTCGCTTTCCCGATCGCCCGATGCGTAGCGACCGATACACACGCTGGTCCGGGCGATGAGCTCGCCGTGAGGACGGTTTGCGTGCGGTCGATCGACTGGTGCGCATGCCGCCGACTTTACTCGGCCGCGTGCGTTGTTGCCTGCCCGGCCGTCTTTTTCTTCTGCGCCTCGCCCCAGTTGCGGTAATCCTGGTTCACATCGTGGCCCTGGCTGATCAGGTAGGCCTTGCACAGGTTTTTGTAGCGCTTGAACACGGCCGACTTTTCTTCCGAGCTGCCGCCATCGATGGCTTCCTCGCGCGCTTCCACCAGCAGTTCCATCAGGCGCTTATTTTGCTCGGCCGTCAGATTGGGCACGATCTCCTGATACGCGGCGTACGTCACGCGCACCTTGTCATACGTCATCTTGTCCTTGACCGTCACCACCTGCTCCGGCGACAGCACCCCGGCCAGCCGGGCAAGGAAGGCTTCGCGGGACGCCCGCAGATCGGCGTGGAGGGCGTCGATCTGGGCTTTAGAGTGCTCCGGCACCTCGGCCGCATCGGCTTTCCAGCCGAGGGATTTTAATTCGCCATCGTGGGCCGCGTGCCAATCGCGAAGCTGGCGATATCGATCGGCAAGGATGGCCTGCACGCGACCGGCCGCCGCTGCATCGGTAAGCTTCAGCGCGGCGACAATATCGCCCGCCCGCTTATCGATCATCGCGGTATAGGCGCGCTCCGGATCGACCGGCATGGTGGCCGGTTCCGCCGCATGTGCGACGGAACTGAGCATCCAACACGCCGCAAATCCGACGATAATTCCCGCTGGTTTGACCATCACGATCCTCCCAAGGAGATACCGCCCGCCCCCACGGTCGGTTGACGCGAATTGCCGATCGGCCTATATTTTCCGTTCGCCGGCCCCATCGTCTAGTGGCCTAGGACACTGCCCTCTCACGGCGGCGACAGGGGTTCAAATCCCCTTGGGGTCATCCATAAACCGCCGCTTTCATGCTGAAAGCGGCGGTTTTTCTTTGGCTGAATATCGGCCCACCACCGAAAACGGATCAAACCCCTAGCGTCCCGCCCTTTGGTCGGCATATCGCCGCGTTAGTTGTCTTTTCGCCGGTGTGAGAGCAGCCACGTGTAAAGCTCGTCACTTTGATAGGCGCGGTCCCACACGTCATGGCCCCCGTCCTCGTACGCCGTGAGCTTGGCGTCAGCGCCCATCGAGTTGAGGACGACGAATGCCGCTTTTGCCCGGCTGGCGTCTACGCTAGGATCTTTCACGCCAAGGAACGTCCAGATGGGCACATTTTTCAGCTGGGCGAGGTCGTCATAGTCGCCGTTGGCACAGATCGGTACGACCGCGGCGAGCCGGAGCGGAAAGGCCGCGGCGTACTCCCATGCACCGTCGCCGCCCATGGAGAGGCCCGTGAGGTAAATTCGCGATGGGTCGACATGATACTTCGCCGCGACGTCGTCAAGGAGGTCGCTCAGCCGATCGACCCTCCACCAATCGCGGTAAGGGCACCGGGGCGCGATCGCAATGAACGGATTATCCTTCCGCTTCCGCAGCACGGGCATCGGCCCCCAGTCGGCCAAGTCGTTGGGGTCGTCGCCGCATTGGCCGACGCCGTGCAGGAAGACCAGCACGGGGTACTTGTTCGTTGCCGCGTCGGCGGCCGCGTAGCCGGCCGGCAGAACGGTGATGTACGGGTAGGACTTAGCGATGCCGAGCTTCTTCTCCAGGGCGTGCCACCAATGTTCGTCGCGGGCGG
>JAQGHK010000472.1 GCA_028288875.1 Phycisphaerales bacterium
TTTTATCTCGATGACATCGCCTTCGAGTAACGGGATCTTCGCGGCGTCTCCCGTTCAAGACCGGGCGGGCATGCTTACGGCTGCGAAGCATTTAACGTGATGTCCCGCGGCGTCAGTCCCTCTCCAGTGACGTGCAACGTGATCGGGCCCGTGGCACCTGGCTTCGCACGGACGATGGCCAGCGCCAGACCGTTGAAGGCGGCGCGGTCGTGGGACGTGAAGGCCGTGTGATCGGTCGGGTCTCCGTTATCCGTCGCCACGATCTCGCCGGGCCCGCTGATCGTGAACGCCAGCTTCGGGTGCGAGCGGGGAACCATCAAACCGGCGTCGTCGGCCACGGTGGCGGTGACGAAGGACAGATCGCGGCCATCAGCGGCGATGACTGAGCGATCCGCGGAGAGCAGCAGCTTGGCGGCAGGCCCGGTGGTTTTCACGATGTCGGTCGCCCACGGTTGGCCGTGCTTGTACGCGACGACCTTCAATTCGCCGGGCTCGTATGTCACGTCGTTCCATCGCAGGCGGTATTCGAATGCGCCTTTTTTCTGCCGGCCGAGCGATTGGCCGTTGAGAAAGAGCTCGGCCTCATCGCCGGAGGTGTAAACGTGAACCGGCGTGATCTGACCAACGCGTTCGGGCCAGTTCCAGTGTGGGAGAATGTGCGCCATTGGCAGGTCGGGCCGCCAGCGGGCCTGGTAGAGGTAGAAGCGATCCTTCTTGAAGCCGGCGAGATCGACGATGCCGAAATAGGAACTGCGTGAGGGGACGTTGTACCGGCCGAGTGCTTTGAGCTCGGCTTCTGCTTTCGCTCGGGCTTCGGGCGTGTGGTAATTCGAAAGCGTGGACGTGTCATCGGAGAAGGGCGTCGGCTCGCCCAGGTAATCGAAGCCGGTCCAGACGAACTCGCCGGCGACGAACGGGTTTTCATCCTGGCCTTTAAACTCGCGGTCGGGGGTCGTGGCGTAGCTGAGCGCACTGAGGTCGTACGAGCTCATCTGGAAGCCGATCTTTCCGTGGTCAGGCTTGGTGTCGACGGGAAAGGCGTACTCGCCGCGCGAGCTAAGGACAGAGGCCGTCTCACTGCCGTAGACCGGCTGCATGGGATTGGCCGCGCGAAATTTTGGATACTCGTGCGGCTTGTAGTTGAAGCCGAACACATCGACCGTTTTCTGAAACCCGTTGTAGCCGGCAGCGGGATTATCGCAGCCGGACGTAGTCGGGCGGGTGGGATCTTCCTCGTGAGCGATGGCCGTCAATCGCGCCGCGAGCGGGTGCTTCTTGGGGCTGCGCTGCTCGGGAATCTCGTTCCCGATGCTCCAGAAGATCACCGACGGATGGTTACGGTCGCGGCGGATCATGGCGCGCAGGTCGGCCTCGGACCAATCGGCGAACAACTTCGCGTAGCCATTGTCCTTTTTCGCTTCGGTCCATGTATCGGTGAGCTCGTCCATGACGAGGAACCCCATGCGGTCGCACAGGTCGAGCAACTCGGGCGCGGGCGGATTGTGCGAGGTGCGGAGCGCGTTCACGCCCATTTCTTTAAGAATCTCAAGCTGCCGCTCGGCCGCGCGGAAGTTGAAGGCGGCCCCGAGCGCGCCAAAGTCATGGTGCATGCAGACGCCCTGCAGCGGCACGCGTTTGCCATTGAGGTGGAAGCCGTCGTCGACGGTGAACTCTGCTGTCCGGATGCCGAAGGGCGTTGCGTTGCGATCAACAGCTATGCCGTTCTGCTGAACGAGGGTGACGGCCACGTAGCGATTGGGCTGCGCGATGTCCCATAGATGAGGGTCGGGAACGATGAGACGGGTTGTGACCGGCATGGTTCTCGCGGCGGCGAGCGCAACAGTTTGAGGCGGAGAAGTGAGTATCGCGGAGCCGGCAGGCAGCCCTTGGGAATCGGCTGTGAAGATCTGCGTGACAACTTGGACGTCGGCGGGGCTGGCGGAGTCGTTCGCGATTTGCGCTTCGACGGACACCATGGCGGAGGCGGCCGAGATCGCGGGCGTTGAGACGCGAACGCCCCATTGCCCGACGTGGACGGGTGCAGTTTTGCACAGCCAGACGTTGCGGTAAACGCCGCCGCCGGGATACCAGCGGGACGATTCCTTCGGATTATCCAGTCGGATGGCGAGGGTGTTGGCCGCGCCGAATCTCAAATACGGGGTTAGATCAAGCTGGTAGGACGCGTAACCATAAGGCCAGCCGCCGACGAGGTGGCCGTTGCACCAGACGGCGGAATACGACATCGCCCCATCAATTTCGAGGGTGATACGGCGGCCTTGATCCGATGCAGGCAGGTCAAACGTCTTCCGATACCAGGCGACGCCGAACCACGGGAGTTTGCCGGTGTCGCCGGGTAGCGCCTGGTCGAAGTCGCCTTCGACGCCCCAGTCGTGCGGGAGATCAACCGCGCGCCACATGGAATCGTCATACGCGGCCGCGGGCTGGGCATACGAAAGTGTGTCGCCGGGTGCCGGGCCGACCGGGTGAATCGCCGGCGGCTTGGAAATAAAGCCGTTGGCCGATGGGAGAATCCACGGCTTGAGTTGATCGTAAGCGAGTGTATTCCCAGCGTCCGCGGGATCGCCTTTGATGAAACGCCAGTCGGCTGTGAACAGAATGCGATCGCGGGGTGATGATGAATCGCCCAGAGGCGCGGCGTTATTCGTTTCCGACGATGGCGGGGCAGCTTCGGCAAGGGTGAGCGCGAGCAGGAAAGCCGTCAGTAAGTATGCAAATTTCATGGCGTTTTGACGGGGCGAGGCGGAAGAGGGGTGTCGGAGCTATCGGTCGCAGGAAATGATCGTAATAGGGATGCGGCTACCGATACAGGAATGAATCAAAAGTTGGCCGGCCCAGGCATGTTACCTTGCGCCTACCGCAATCTTCTGACGAGCAGCTTTCAATGTGAGGTCCGAATCGGCGAGTGAAGCGACACCCGTTCGTCGCGACCACTGCTTAGACGACCTCAGCCGATGCGGACCATTTATTTCCGGTGGTTCGCGGCACGCGATGCGCCGGACGGGAGATTTGTCCCGATCGGCACGACACCGACGGCCGTCCCGTCCACGAAACCGGCAATTGGCTTATCGACTTGGGTGGTCACCGAATCGACCGACGAGATTCCGTCAAAGATCTTGATGCGTTTGCCGTCTTGGAAGGCATCGACCTGAGCCGTGGTGGGGTTGCCTGAGATGAGCGTCAACCCCAGGCCGTAGAGGCCCGTTGGTGCGCCTTTGGGGAAATAAACGATTTCGATGCCACCGTTCGGACCGCCACGATGATCGAAGGGAACTTTGCCGCCGCTTGAATTGGTGGCGAGCGCGCCGGCGGGATAGAGCGTTTCGCCGGCATTGTTGACGCCGCCGGGCGTTTGGACGGAGAAGTTCAGGTCGGCGTTGGTGTTCCACCGTGCGACGAAGTTCAGGACGCCCGGCAGCGTGGGAATCAATTCGCCATCGGTCGGCGGGCGGCCGCCGGTGACGACCTTGATGCCGGCGTCGCGGTCGAAGGAAACCGTCGACCCGTGCGAGATCAGCGTATCGATCAGCGCGGTCTCGGCGACGGTGCGTGCCAGGGACAGCGACGGGTCCAGTGTGGATTTACTGATCGCCAGCGCAACGGCGCTGGATTCCTTGGAATCGACCTTGGTCTTGCCTTGGCCCTTCGCGCCGAAGGCGATCTGCTTTTTCCCGTCGCGGAAAATGGCGGTGCCGGTGAGGCTGACGGCTTCGGGATTGAACGGCCGCTGGTCGTAAAGGCTCACACGCGTGCCGCGGACGGCCAAGGTGCTGCTGGGGCTGCGGATGACGGAGCGGTGTTCCAGGCCGGCGGATTCGACGTCCAGCCGCACACGGCCGTACTTCATCATCAGGTCGGTATTGATGGTTTTATTGTTGCGAACCGCTTCCAGCAACTTGACCGTGCCGAGCCGATCCAGCGTGAAGGTTTGATCCGGCGGCAAGGTGCAGCGGACGGCGCTGCGCGGGCCGGTGCGGATTTCCGACATCTCTCCGAGCAGCATTCCGACCTGGGCTTTGGCCCACGGCTCTTTATCGTTCTGGCGTACCTGCACCATGCCTTCGACACCGGTGACGGTGGCTTGGAGCGATTCAGTTGTCGCTTCGGCCGTTGTGACGGCCGCCGGGGCGGAGGTCTGCGCATTCGCGGGAAGTGCCGTGGCGGCGACCGCGGCGAGTAGCGCCAACTTGAAACCGACAATTCGAATTTGACTCATGACTGCACCCCTACAATCGCTCATCCACGTCCTGCTACTTTGTCCTGCTACTTTGCCCTACTACTTTGCCGCGGTCGCGTCACTCGGCAACTCGGCCGCACGTTTGTTGGCGGCGTCGCCTCGCTGATAGTCTTCGACGCGCCCGATGATGCCGACCAATTCGCTGCCGGAGAACGTCTGATTCGGCGTGCTCGGCGGGTAGATGCCTTCGAAGCAGAGCTCACGCACGGCATAGCGAGGTGATGCGCCAGTGACATGCATCATAAGCCCGCCCTTAATCTGCATCGCCTTCACGAGCACGACGGCCACGGTCCCCCGCTCGACACTCTCATTCGCCGGGGCATTGAAGCCGGTCGGCAGCAGGCCGCGCGACTTCATGCCGTTCAGGCGCGCCACGTAGTCAGTATATTCGTCCTTGCTGTCCAGATATAGAAGAATCGCGTGGAAGGCGTCGTCATTACAGGCAATTTTGGCGTCGTTAAGGTCATGCCAGAAGTCCATTTGCGCGTCATCGGTTGAGCCGCCATGCTCTGCAACGACGGAATTTTTGACCTTCGCCAGTTCGCACCCGGTTATCGCCAACAGTCCGATCAGCAGTGTTGTTTTTAATCGGCGAAGTGGCATAAGGAAGTCCGTCACAGGCCGATGGTAATGCTGGTCGAAAAGAACTGCCGGGCCTCGTCGCTGCCGATGACGTCTTCATTCGGGAAGAAGACGCCGTACCGCAGTGAAACGGTCACATCACTGGTGGCCTGCCAGTTCATGTACAGATCCGGCTCCCAACCCAGGAAGCGGCCGTCCTTGGTGGCTTCGTCGATCGGGCCGTTTTCATCGCACTTTGCGTAGCCGAAGATATCGGCCCCGACCTGCATCCGTCGAAGCGCCGACACGTCGGAAAACGGAAAGCTGGAGATGCCGCCGCGGACCATCAGCAGATTGGAGATCGTCGGCGCGAACGCTTGGCCGGAGTTGATCAGGCTGAACGCGTTGAACGCGTTGTCGACCGAGTTCGGCGCGTTGCCGGCAAAGGTATTGGAGGTCTGGAGGCGGTCGCCATCGCCGGTCGCGAGCAGGAACTCGGCGGATAGCCGCGTGTGGGAAGCGCCCTGCACGGCATAGTCGAGGCGCAAATCGGCGGCCATAGCGCGGATGTCATCGTCGGTCTGTTCCACCGGCGTCAGAAATGGCCCGTTGACGGTGAAGCTGTTCGACTTCGATTTGCCGCCTTCATAAACGACTTCGGCGCTGTAGGAGAGGTGGTCGGTCAGCGCACCCGCCGAGCCGCCGCCGATGTAGTAGCTGTCGTACCCGAAGGTGGTGGTCACCGTGCCGAGGGTGTAGCTGGTGTTGTCGTTGTAGTCGCGCTGGAGCAGCCCATAGACGTACGGCCGATGCGTACCGAGTTGGGCGCTGAACATCAGGCCGTAGTAGCCGCGCTTCGTGTTGTCATCGAAACCGGGGCGTGAGGCCTCAAAGTCGACCGAATCTTTCGGCGTAACACCCGCGATGCCATCGAGCTGAAAGATGCCCTTACTCAGTTTGAGCATCACGCCATCGAGCCGCTGGCCGATCGCCAGGCCATTGCCCCAGTAGACGATGTCGCGACCGACCTGGAACGTGAAGTTCCCGTCCACTTCCTTCCCGGCTTGGGAGCCGAGATACCGCGCCAGATCGAAGCGGTAGTAGGCGATATCCGCCTTAGGGCCGATGAAGTCGTCGCCTTTGCCGTCGAAGCTGTCGCCGGAGTTGAAATCGCGATAGGTGGCGCGAAGACGCAGGAAGAGTTCGTGTGCGCCGTCGAAGTTGAGCCGGGTGTAGCCGATGAGGTCGGACTGCCGGAGGACGTGGTTTTCGTTGTTGCTGTCGTCGACGGTGAGATAGGTGAAGGTGGCGTAAGCCCCGTAATCGACGAACGCCCGCTGCCCGACCGGGATATCAGGGGAAACCCGCACCATCGTGTCGAGGCGCAGGCGCTCGAGTTCCGCCCGGTCCAGATCCACCGTGGATTGCGCGAAAGTGGCGGATGCCATCATCGCGGCGCACAAAGCGAATACACTGGTTTGGAGGTATTTCAGCGTCGTCTCGCCATTGGGGATGGCCGACGCTAACAAGCCACGCTGGCCGAGGCAAAAACCAGCTAATTTGCTATCAGGCTGGATTGATCACTTCGTCGGCGCATCGATGGCGGCCTGCACGGTGTCGAAGATCTTGAACAGCTTGTCGAGCAACGACCGCTTGAACGACTCCCGCACGATCGGCGAGACTGCAGCCATCCGCACCACGCCGCCGGACTTAGCGACATCCCGGCGAAAGCCGATCAGCGATCCCATCGCACTGCTGCCGATCATCGACAACCCGGCCAAATCGAGCACGACCAGCGCCGGCTTCTTGTCCGCAATGCTCCCAAGCTGGGCGTCGAGAAGGTCCACCTCAACAATGCCGATGGTCCCCTTTAACGCGACGATCGTCGTAGAACAGGACTCCGTGATTTCAAAGTTTGGGTGACTCAAAGCTACTGCTCCCCATGCTGAACTACGCGGAACACGGTTAAGCTTGAATTCATATCACATGCTGCTATTTTCGGTGCAACCAACCGACTGTGACGCGAAGTCTGCCAACAAACGACCGCTCAGGCAATCGTTTTCCGACGAAGACCACTTCAAATAAGGGGTTGGGATGTCTGAGCACAGCGTGTCGAGCACCGATGACTTTGAGCTTCACGCCTTGCTGCGTCTCCTGGACGCAGAGCAATCCCGCGCTGATGTCCTGATGAATGTCGTGATCCCGATCGGGGTCGCGATGGCGTATGAATCGGACTGGAATCGGCTGATGGACCGCATTGTCACCGATGCCAAGCGCCTCTGCCGGGCCGACGGCGGATCGGTGTTTATCGTCGATAAGGCCACTCAATCGCTCAAGCCGGTGATCCTCAAGATCGATTCGCTGAAGATCGCATTGGACGCTTTTTCGTCGCACCCGGCTCACCAGATGCTCGATCTCTGCTGTGGCGCCAGCATCGCTGAACTGGCCGCCAAGACCGGTGAATCGGTCAATCTCCCGGACGTCTATGCGGATACCTCGGGCATTTGCGACCCCGTTGAGGAATTTGATCGGCGTCACCATTACTGCACGGAAACTTGCCTTGCCGTGCCGCTGCGCGGGCAGAACGGGCACATTGTCGGCGTTGTCTGCCTGATGAATGCCAGCCGGCCGGGCGACTCGCGGGTATGCCCGTTTGAGATGGGGATTCAGCAGGTGATCGAGGCGCTCTGCCTGCTCGCCGCGGCCGCGTTGGAATCCTACGTCCGGCAGCAGGAACTCAAGAATCACGTGCGCGAGTTGAAAATTCAGATCGACGAATCGCAAAAGGGACGGCAGGTGTCGGCCATCGTGGAAACCGACTATTTCAGGTCGCTCCAGGGAAGGGCCCGCCAACTGCGTGAAGCTATCGCGCGGGATTAAGGGGAAACGTCTATTGTCGAAGATTATCTCAATCCATTCATTCCGCGGGGGCACCGGGAAATCGAACCTGACGGCCAACATCTCCGCTTGCGCGGCCATGACGGGCAAGCGCGTCGGCATCATTGATACGGACATCCAGTCGCCCGGCATCCATGTCCTCTTCGGCATTGAAGAGCAGACCATGACGCTGGCCCTGAACGATTACCTCTGGGGCGATTGTGCGATCGAGCAGGCCGCGTATGACGTCACTCCCCCCTCGGTAAAACCGACCGGCGGGTCCATTTACCTGATCCCCTCCAGCATCAAATCCGGCGAAATCGCCCGTGTGCTGCGCGAGGGCTACGACGTCAGCCGCCTGATTGATGGATTGCGGCAGTTGGTAAAGCAATTGCGTTTGGACATCCTGTTTATCGACACGCACCCCGGCCTGAATGAAGAGACGCTGCTCTCGATGAGCATTTCCGACACCCTCGCTGTCGTCATGCGGCCAGACAGTCAGGACTACCAGGGGAGCGCCGTGACGATCGAACTCGCGCGGCAATTGGAAGTGCCCCGATTGCTCCTGATCGTCAATAAGCTGCCGGCGGCCTTCGACGCGGAAGCGGTGAAGGAACGAGTCGTTCAGGCGTATGGCGTGCCTGTCGCGGCGGTGCTGCCTTTGCACGAAGACATGGTCTGCCTGGCCAGTTCAGACGTGTTTGCCGTGCGATTCCCCGATCACCCCCTGACCGAGCAACTCAAGGCGCTGGCGCAAGTCGTCCTTTCCTAGTCTCACAACCGAAATTTCCCCATGCCCACTCCAGTCAAGCGAGACGATCTTGCGGCCCTCGTCCGGGATATGAAGTCGGTGGCATCGCCGTTCCGCACCTACCTCAAAGACGTGCACGCGAAGTTCGCGTCCGTCCACGAGGGCGAGCCGGCCA
This sequence comes from Phycisphaerales bacterium, assembly GCA_028288875.1. Taxonomy (GTDB): domain Bacteria; phylum Planctomycetota; class Phycisphaerae; order Tepidisphaerales; family Tepidisphaeraceae; genus RYN-431. The sequence continues at coordinate 8,620 of JAQGHK010000472.1, forward strand.
GCTACATCCCGGAACTGGCCCGCGCCAACCCGGACTGGTTCGGCATCAGTGTCGTTACCGTTGATGGCCGCAGTTTTGATGTTGGCGATCACGAGCAATTGTTCACGATCCAGTCCGTCTCCAAACCCATCGTCTACGGCCAAGCCCTTGAGATGCACGGCCGTGACTACCTGCTGAAGCGCGTCGGCGTTGAGCCGAGCGGCGACGCGTTCAA
>JAQGHK010000491.1 GCA_028288875.1 Phycisphaerales bacterium
CGCGTCGCCATCTACAACAAGCTCATCGAAGGCTTGATGGAAAAAGGTCAGGCCTACGAGGCGTGGGAAACGCCGGCGGAGCTCGACGCTATGCGCGAGCAGGCCCAGCGTGCCAAGCGCCCGTTCATCTATCGCCGGCGGCAGTACAGCACCGACGATATGAAGCGTTTCGCCGATGAAGGCCGCAAGCCCGTCATTCGGTTCATCCAGCCCGTCGTTGAACACCGCTTCCACGATCTGGTGCTTGGGAAAGATGTCGTGCAAGCGCCGCAGGAGAGCCAGGATTTTGTCATCCGCAAAACCGACGGCATGCCGACGTATCACTTCGGCGTAGTCGTCGACGATGCGGACATGGGCATCACGCACATTCTCCGCGGCCAAGAACACGCGAAGAACACGTTCAACCACATCGCCCTGCAGGCCGCGCTCGGTTACGAACGGCCGATGTACGCGCATCTGAGTGTGATGCTGAGCCCTGAAAACGGCGAAAAGCTGAGCAAGCGCGATCGCGACGGCCGCATTCGCAAGCGGGCGCAGGAGTGGATGCGTAGCACAAAGACGTCGGTCGATTCGCTCGCCAGCGCCAGCGGTCTGGCCGTGGATCGTCTGAACGAATGGCTCACCACGCCGACGCAGCAGCTCAGCTTGGAAGAGCAGCCGAAGGTGATGAACATCGTCGGACTGAAAGAATCGGACCTGCCGGAAATCATGGTCCATGACTTCCGCAAGAACGGCTACGTGCCGGAAGTGCTTAACAACTTCCTGGCCCTGCAGGGCTGGAGCCCGGGCAACGATCTTGAGCAGATGACGACGGCCGAGATGGTTGAGAAGTTCAGCCTTGATCGCATCAATATCGCCAACCCGAAGTTCAATCGCGAGAAGCTGAAAAGTTTCAGCACCGACTACTTCGCCAAGGCCACGCCAGAGCAGCAGTTGGCCGCGCTCAAGGATTACTTGGGCGCAAATCCGAAGTCGCCGTTGAACAGCGGCACCGACGAACAACTGGCCGATCTGCTGCGGATGAACCGCGGCTATCGGCTGCTGAGCGAAGTCGATGAGAAGAGCGCCTTTCTGCTCACGCCGAACGAGCAAATTGACTACGACAAGGCCGCCATCGAAAAGTTCCTGCTGAAGAATGATCGTGCCGGCGCGATCGCGCTCGCCAGCATGCACGAGGTGTTCGCCGGCGTGACGGATTGGACGATCGCCGGCCTGGAAGCGGCCGTTCATGCTCATAGCGGAGCGACTGGTCAAGGCCTCGGCAAACTGGCCCAGCCGGTCCGCGTGGCGATCAGCGGCGGCGCTGTGTCGCCGCCGATCTTTGATTCGCTGGCGTTGCTTGGCAAGGCCAGTACGCTGGCGCGGATTGAACGGTGTTTGGCCGTTGCAGGGTAATTGGCGGTTGAACGGCGAGCATGCTCGCCGCTACACGTGGATCACAGCACCGTGCCGATGACCTGGCGGCGGCGCGGGCGCGTGTCGAAGTCGATCAGCACGGGCTGCTGATATTCGCCCGTCAGCAACCGGCCCTTGGAAAACGGAATGGTCAGGCTCGGTCCAATTAGCGCCGCGCGAAGGTGGCTGTGGCCGTTGTCGTCATGCCAGGTGAGTTCGTGACGATACTCAACGTCGTCGGGCACCAGTCGCTGCATCGCCTCGGCCAAGTCGTGCTTTACCAGGCCGGGCTCGTATTCGATCGTTGTGAGCGCGGCCGTCGATCCGACGACGAATAGATGTAACACACCGTCCCCTTCCAGTGCGGCGGCGTGCTTGGCCAGGTGCGGCGCAAGGTTCACCAGTTCGTTATTGCCTTCGGTCGACACCTCCAGCACGAAGCGACGTGTATTCGGACGGCTCATATCAACCGTATTGGACCAGCGCGCCCGAACGTGTCAAACGACGCGACGGTGTTCATCGATCACCGACTGAATAATCGCGTCGAGCGTGTGCCGCGGCGCGAATCCAATCGCGTCTTTAATGCGATCCAGCTTCGGCACGCGCCGCGGCAGGTCGTCAAAGTGCTGGCCATACGCTTCTTCGTAGCTCAGCCGTTCGATGCCACTGGGGGAGTTTGCTAGCTTGATGACGCGGGCGGCCAACTCCTCAATCGTGGTTTCTTCGTCTGAACCAAGGTTGAATACCGTGCCGCGGGCCGTCGGCGTTTGCATCAATCGCACGAGAGCATCAACCACGTCCGACACATGGCAGAAGCAGCGTGACTGCTTGCCGTCGCCGTACACCATGAGCGGATCGCCCGCCAAGGCGGCCTGTACGAATCGCGGCAACACCATGCCATACATGCCGACCTGCCGCGGGCCGACGGTGTTGAACAGCCGCACGATCGTCACCGGCAAGCCGAACTGCCGCTGGTAGGCGAGGCCCAGAAATTCATCGATGCCCTTCGCGTAGGCATAGCACCAGCGGGTGTGCTGCGTGGAGCCCATCAGCACGTCATCGTCCTCGGCGAACGGCACGCGGGTGCCCTTGCCGTAGACCTCACTACTGCTGGTGATGAGCGTCGGGCGGTTGTAGCGGTAGGCGGATTCCAGAACCGTTTCCGTACCACGGATGATGGTGCTGATCGTCTGTACCGGCTGGTCGACAATCAGCTTCACGCCGACGGCCGACGCCAGGTGGAACACCGCGTCGCAGTTCGCCATGGCCGCATCGACGGTGCGCTCGCTGGCGACGCTATCACGAATAATCTGCAGCTTCGGCTGAGTCGCGACGCCGGACAGATTGCCCATCCGGCCGGTCGTCAGATCGTCCAAGACGGTGACTTCATGACCGTCGGCCAGCAGTCGCTCGGTGAGATGCGACCCGATAAACCCGGCCCCGCCGGTGACGAGAAAACGTGAACCCATGCCCGCCAGTGTAACCGGGACGCCGCCAAATCACGCGGCCGCGGGCGATCGCGATAATCAGTCGCCATGCAATTGACGAAGGCGCGGCGAAACGCGGAGCATCAGCTGCACGCGCTCGAATTCATTGATCCAATCCTGCACCGTGGCGGCCAGCTCATCATCGCCCGGCGGCACAATGCCGACCGGGCAGCTCGGCCCTAGTTGCCGGGCGGCGATCGCCCGATAGCGCGACAGCGTCCGGTCGCCCATGATCGCACACAATTCGAAGTCCTCGGCCAGGAACAGCACGGTCGGCACGCGATAGCCGCCGTTAAGTTTGACTTGGTCGGACAGGTCTTTGTGGACGTCACGGTCGACCAGCTTCAACGAGATCGCTCCGGGATTCGCCGCCGCGATGAGTTGCAGCATCGGGCACTGCGCCACACAGTCGCCGCACCAGATGCCGCTGACGACCAGCAGATGCATCTTACGGGTGAAGCCGCCGAGCAGCGTCCGCTGCGCATCGGTCAGTTTCAGTTTGGCGGCCACATCGCCCCACCGGCGGCGGTGCTCGTCGGTGCCAGTCGCCAGGTAGGCGTTGTAATCGAGGGCCGCATCAAACTTGGCGCGAAGATAATCCGTAGTCATGCCGTCATCCTAGGTCTGCCTTGCTCGGCGGACATGGCCTATCGATTGATCTCGGTCGTCACGTCGAACATTTTGACCGGCTGATTGGTCTTCACATTCCACCAGATTTCCCCGATCGAACCGCGGCTCATCCCATTGCCTTCTTCATGCAGCTGCACCGGCTGCCGCGGCGTGCCTTTGGCGATCAACAGATCCTTGGACGGATCATAAACCGCACTCGGCGCGTCGATGCTAACTTGACCGGCCTTCATGTTGGCATTGTCGGCAGTGATCTTCTGCAACTGCGCACCCTGCGGCCCGGCACCGCCGGACACGTCGGCAATGATGCGCGGTGCCCAGATTTCCATCCGCTCGGAACCGGGCGAATCGCGAACCACGTGTACATCGCCGTCGAGCACGGCCTGCTTCTTCGCAGGGTCGTAATCCATGCTGCGCGCCCATTCGAGCGCGACCGTACCCGCGCTGTTCGCCTGCCCGCCGGCCGCCGGTGCCCCATTAGCAGGCGCGGCGTTCGCGGGTGCTGCCGGTTGCGGTGCTGCAGCTAAATTGTCGTACAGCATCTGGCCGCCGCTGGGCACGTGCATCGCGCCGGGGGAGCCGTCCGGATTAACCTCGACGGTGATTAACGGGGCATACAGATACGTCCGCCGCACGAGCTTGGCCGGGTCGTTCGCCGCGTAAAGCAGCGAGCTGACTTCGACCGTTTCGCCCGCCGCGCCGTGCAGGGTGAGCGATTTCACTTTGCCCGACCCGCCGATAGCCGCGATGCCGCTGCCTTGCGTGGCCGGTGCCGCCGCGGGCTGAGTGGCCGACGGCTCGGCGAACACGATGTCCAGCGTGCTGCCCTTGGCGTAATTGTTTGTGCCGTCGGTGCCTTTGGTGGTCACGACGACACCGCCGTCGATCTTGGCATGGTTGGCCGGGCCGTCGTACACCATGGACTTGGTCCACGTGACATCGATCGGCTGCGAGGGTTTTCCGTCGGCCGATTTCTGCTTGCCGCTCAAGTGGCCGGGTCCGTCGATAGTTGCGGAAGATTGGCCGCTGGAATTCGAAGGATCGAACGCCGACGTCACGTCGGCGCGGATGGTGTTGCCGCTGAGGGTCGAATCGCCGTTGCTGGCCGTTGCGGGCGAACCATTCAGCGTCACCCACCGCCGGCCGGCCTTGTGATCGATGCTGAGTACGTCAGCGGTGCTGGAGGCGCCATCGGATGTCGTCAGCCGCACCTTACCGGTGGCGGTCAACTGTTCCAGCGCGGCGGCTGTTGGCGCCGTCGTGGCGCCGCTATCGGTATTGGCGGCGAGCGTGGTTTGTAAATCGTCGGTCTGTAAGAGCTGCGTCGTATCCTGGGCAACGACGTCGCCATGCGCGTGCAGTGTATGAAGTGTCGGCTGCCCGCCGGCCACCGGCATCAGGCCAAGATCCAGCGTGGACGCGGCGATGGTTTGTTCCGTGCCGTCGTCTTTCTTCACAGCCGCTTTCACCGCGCCATCGGCACGTACGAGCGACAGCGTAGCCTCCGCCCCGTCTTCGCCCGGAGCGAATCCGAGGGGTAGCGTGTCGCTGGTGAGCTTTAACTGCGGGTGCTGCACATCCACATGCCCGCGGAACAGCGCCCGCTCGATGCCGCGCTTGCCGTCCTTGTTATCCGTCAGGCGAATCGTGGCCAGGTCGGTCCACGTGGTGTGCATCTGCTGCACATCCGGCGCGGTGCCAGTAACCATGTCGGCGACGCTCTTGCCGTGCAGTTTGACGTCGTCGCCGTCGGCTTCGATCGATTCGGTCACCAGCGTTGTGCCGGTGGCTTGGTGGATCGTCACGCGCGGCGTGGTGGCGTCCGGCGTAGCGGTGAACCGCTGTCCTTCGATCGCCGCCCACACGTAAGCGGCGACAACCGTCGATCCTTCGCGGGCCAGCCAGACGGGCTTACCCGTGAATTCCACAATGCGGTCGGCGGCCGAGCGAAGGCCCGAATCGACTAATTTGCGCGGGACAACCGTGAGCTTGCCCGTCCAAGTGATTTCGATCGGGCCGGTCGGCGAGGTCGTCGGCGCGGAAGCTGCCATCCGGTGCACCGGCTGCGAGGTCGGCTGAACGACGGCATGCTTGATCGGCGCATCGGCAGGTTCATCGGACGGCAGTGTCGCGTGAATGCGACGAGCGGGGCGGGTGGTCGGCGGGACCGTGCTCGTTGGTGCAACCACCGGCTGGCTGGCCGCGGTTTGCGTGGACGGCTGCGTGGTGCCCTTCTTATCGGCGTCGAACGTGAAGACGGCGGTCATCAAATCAGCCGCGCCGACGGGAACAGCGGCTTCTTTGATCTTCACGTTGTCATTAAACGTGGCGCGGTAGGCGAAAACTTCGCGCGGTGGCTTCGTCGGCGCAAGGGCCGCCTGCGAAGCGGCAGCGCGGCGCGTGGCCGCTTCACGGTGCAGCCGGCGGCGCTCGCGCTCCTCGGCCGTCATACGCGGCGCAACTTCGTCGTCGGCCGACGCCAGTTCGATCGGTCGGCCATTCAATTGCAGCGGCGCGGCACCGAGCGCGGCCCCCGGCGTGCCGCCGAAGGCCTTCGGATTCTTGATCACCAGGCGATGGCCATGGGCCACTTCCAGCAGTTCCAGCTTGCGATCGCGCTGGTTGTAGCGAATCGTCAGGCCCTGCCCGTCGAAGTCGTAATCACGGCCGCGGACAGTCACCGGCACCAGATCGGCGGGGATTTCCTTCTTGTCCGGCTGTACCCAGGGAACGGTATTCAGCCGTAGCAAATCATTGTCGAATGCGACGATCGGCAGCGTGGCGACCAGCACCGCCACGTCGTCCTCGGGTGTTTCCAGCAGGCCCAGCGTCACGGTCCGCAGAATGCCGTGCGATGGCGGCTGGCTCTGCATCTGCCCCAGCCGGTCCGGCCGCTTAGCCGTCTCGGCCATGGTGATGTCGCCATCCACGGCGTGCAGCGTCAGGATTTGACCGTCGTGGCCATAAAAACGAGCTTCCGGTTTGGTCACGTGGACGACATTGTCGACCGGTGGATCAAAATGCTCGGCGCGGAATTCGCTGGCCAGTTCGCCGGTCTTTTTATCGAAACTCTGAACCCAGCCGCCCTCGCCCGCGCCGAAGGAGGAGTTGGAATTGGTATCGGTCAACGTTGGCAGCGTCGTGCCCGTCGGACCGCGCCGGGCAACCGGCACGCTCGATTTCTGTGTCAACAAAAACACGACGAAGGCGACTACTAATGCCGCAAACACCGCCGCCATGATCAGAATCGAACGCACGTGTCAGACCTCCGTGTCCAGCATCTTCAGCACAACCAAATCCTGCACGTCAATCAAACCGACGGGCCGGTCGTTGGCATCGACGACGGGTAATTCGTCGATGCGGTACTTCTTCATAATCGCCATCGCCTCGCCGGCCAATGCTTCGTCGCGCACCCGTTTGGGGTTTCGCGTCATCACATCCCGCACCGGCGTATTGAGAGCATTATCACCTGTCAGCACCAACCGACGCAGATCGCCGTCGGAAAAGATGCCGCTGATTTTGTCGGTCGCTTCGTCGATCAAAACCACGGCCCCGCTGCGCCGCTTGATCCGGCTGACCTGCTGCAGCACTTCGCTGACGGTGAGCGTGTCGGCCGCGAGGGCGAGGGTTTCGCCGCGCTTGAAGGTCATCGCCTCGCTCACGCGAAGCAGCTTTCGGCCGAGTTGGCCGGCCGGGTGATAAAGGGCGAAATCGTCGGCGGTGAAGTTCCGCATTTTCATTACGGACAACGCTAATGCGTCGCCGAGGGCGAGCATGGCCGTCGTGGAAGCGCTAGGGGCCAGCCGCAGCGGGCAGGCTTCTTCGATCTTGCCGGTCAGGATTGCCACGTCGGCATACCGGCCCAGCGTGCTGGTGGCCGTGGCGGTGATGCCGATGATCGGGTGTTCGAACTTTTTGACGACTTCTAACAGCCGGACGATTTCATCGCTCTCACCGGAACTCGAAAGGACCAGCAGCACGTCGCCCGCCCGGATGCTGCCGGCATCGCCGTGCACCGCGTCGGCGGCATTGATGTAATGGGCCGGCGTGCCGGTGCTGGCTAGGGTGGCGGCGATCTTCCTGGCGATGTGCCCCGCCTTGCCCATGCCGGCCGTCAGGACGGAGGCCCGGCAATCGAGCATCAGGCGAACCGCTTTTTCAAACGTCTCGTCGATGACTTCCGCCATCCGTGCGACCGCTGCGGCCTCGGCGGCGAGGACCTCTCTGGCGGTGGTTCGAATGGCGTCATCCATTGAGCGTTCGTCGGCGTCGTGAATTATCGGGCCGAACCCTTTAGAATCAATCGCAGTGATGACCGAGGACAATCGCCCAGACCTTTCGACCGACCTCCGCCCGGACTACCGCGTCGAGCTCGGCGTCTTCCACGGCCCCCTCGATCTACTGTTGTTCCTCATCAAGCGCGACGAGCTGGAAATCACGGATATTCCGATCCATTCGATCACGACGTCGTACTTGGGATACCTCGACAAGCTCCGCAAAAGCCCACAAGGTTTCGACATCAATACCGCCGGCGATTTCCTCGTGATGGCCGCCACGCTGATGGAAATTAAATCCGCCATGCTGCTGCCAGAGCCCCCCGCGATCACCAAAGATGGCGTCACCAGCGCCGCCCAAGACTTGGCCGACCCGCGCCAAGAACTGGTTCAGCAACTTCTCGAATATAAGCGGCTAAAGGACAACGCCAACCTGCTGGAACGCCAGCAGTTGGAACATTTCGCCCGGTTCGCCCGCATCCCGGCCGACCGGGACGGCGACGATGAGCCGCCACCCTTGGATCTGGACGAAATTCAGATTTACGACCTGCTCGCGGCCTTTACGCGGCTGATGAGCGACACCGGGGCGCTGGCCCGGCGTGGCTCGGGCGCTCACGAGGTTCTCTACGACGAAACGCCGATCGCCTTGCACGCGGCCGACATTGAAGACCGGCTGAAACGCGACAAATCGATCACGCTGACGTCCCTGCTGATGGGCCGAACAAGCAAAAGCGAAATGATCGGCGTGTTCCTGGCCCTGCTGGAACTGGTGCGCGAGAAACGCATTTTGGTGACGCAGGAAGAGACCGGCGATGACTTGGTCATCTCGGACGCGCCGGCGGAGCACAAGAAATCGTTCATTGGCGCATCGCTGGACCTGTCGAACGCAGCGGCCGAACTGCCGGGGTCAGACATTGCAAAGTAACAGTTTTGTAGGGGCGACGCATGCGTCGCCCGCGAGCGTCAGTTGGCGTCCAGCGGGCGACCTATAGGTCGCCCCTACAAAGAGAATAATCCAACCCGCATCTACGTTGCCAGGATCGCCTCAATCTGCTTCAACTCATCGTCCGTGAAGCTCGCGCGATCACGGAATTTCACGTTTTCGACGATCTGACTGGCGCGTGACGCGCCGATCAGCGCGGTCGTCACACCGGCCTTGCCTTGCGGGCGCAATACCCACGCCAGCGCCATCTGCGCCAGCGATTGGCCACGCTCTTTAGCCAAATCGGCCAGCTTACGCACACGGCCTAGCACCGCTTCATTCACCGACGCTTCTTTCAAGAACCCGCTCGGCTGCTTGGCACGGCTGTCTTCGGGAATGCCCTTTAAGTAACGATCCGTCAGCATCCCTTGGGCCAGTGGCGTAAACGCGATCGTGCCCATGCCGGCCCGGTCGGTGAATGGCAGCGTGTCGGTTTCCACTTCGCGGGCGAACATGCTGTAACGAGGCTGGTGGATGATCGGCTTCACCCAGCCATTCTTTTCGCAGATCCGAATCACTTCGCTGGTCTCAACGCCGTTGTATTTGCTGATGCCGACGTAGAGGGCCTTCCCCTGGCGGACGATCGTGTCGAGGGCGAACAGCGTTTCTTCGACCGGCGTCTTCGGGTCGGCGCGGTGGTGGTAAAAGATGTCAACGTAATCGAGGCCCAGTCGCTTCAACGATTGATCAATTGAGGCGATCAGATATTTGCGGCTGCCCCAGTCGCCGTAAGGCCCCGGCCACATCTTGTAGCCGGCCTTGGTGCTGATGATCAGCTCGTCGCGGTAGCTGGCCATGTCTTCCCGCAGGATTCGGCCGACACGGCTCTCGGCGGCCCCGCCGGGCGGGCCGTAGTTGTTCGCGAGGTCAAAATGCGTCACGCCATGGTCGAAGGCGGTGAATAGCATGTCCTGGCAATTTTTATGAAAATCGGCCTCGCTGGTGTGCTTGCCGCTATCCGTCCCGGTTGCCCCAAAATTATGCCAGCACCCCAAACTAATGGCCGGCAAAAGCAGGCCGCTGGCCCCACAACGGCGGAACCATTCGGCGGGGGCTTCATAACGCGTGGCGGCGGCTTCATAGGGCATGGGGTGGGTCATGGTAGTGGTTACCACTCAGCTAACAAAAAGTTGGCGAAGCCGGCCGGCAGTGGCCGATAACTTTGCAGGTCAAAACTATGCCGTGCACAGACCCCCACTGCCCGTTCCTGAACCGTGAAGACGACCGGTGCGCCGACCATTTCCAGGTCACCCACCTTCAACACGCCTTCCGATACTGCTTTAATAACTTCAAGGCGTGCCCCACGTATCTTGAACTGCTCGTCGAACGCCGCGTGCGGCAGGTCCAGGCGAATCATGCAACCGTCAACGTCCAAGCCGTCCAGCTCACGGTTGCCGGCCAAGCCCACGCCGCCTGAAGTCCGGCCACTGCTGGTCTACCTGCAGACCGAGCGTGGCCTGGCGAAAAACAGCATCGACGCCTATCGCCGTGACCTGTCCGACCTCGGCGATCACCTCGCCAAGCAGGCCAAGACCCTTGAGACCGCCACCGCCGACGACTTCCGCCTGTACCTCCAGGATCAAAGCCGCGGCAGTGTGGCGAACGACAAGAAATCAACCAAAACCGTCGCCCGCCGCCTCGCCGCCATCCGTGTTTATCTGAAATTCTGTGAAACGATCGGCGAAGACCGCAAGGCCGTCCTTGAACAGCTCGAACGGCCCAAGCCGGAACACGACCTGCCGCACATCCTCAGCGAGGCGGTCGTCCTTCAGCTGATCAACGCGCCCGATCCTGAGCATCGCCTGTTCGTCCGCGACGTAGCCATCCTGGAACTTCTTTACGCCGCTGGCCTGCGGGCGAGCGAGCTCTGCACGCTGACGATGCGGGATACGAACCTGACGGTCGGCGCTGTGCGGGTGTTCGGCAAAGGCGCGAAAGAGCGCATCGTCCCCATCGGCCGGGCCGCCGTGGATGCCATCGCGCGCTATGTGCAGGAGCTTCGGCCGCTCCTGCTCAAAGGCCATAGCGATCTATTGTTCCTCTCCCGCGCCGGCAAACCGATGGAACGCGTCGCCCTCTGGCAGTTCGTCAAAAAGATGGCCCTGCGAGCCGGCATCGATCAATACGTCACTACGCACGTCCTGCGACACTGCTTCGCCACCCACCTGATCAGTGGCGGCGCCGACCTGCGCGTCGTCCAGGAACTGCTCGGCCACGCCGATGTGACCACCACGCAGATCTACACCCACGTCGACGGCAAACGCCTGCGGCAGGTGCACAAGCAGTTTCATCCGCGCGGATAGAACGCCATCAAAGCGTTGTTTACACCGTGTGGTTGAACTGATTCTGCAGAATCAGGAAGTCATTGAAATCGACCGCGCCATTTCCGTCATTATCCGCACCGCTGTTGTAGTTCGGGCTGGCGGCGGTGGTGTTGAAGGCGTTCTGCAGGATGAGGAAGTCGTTGAAATCGACCGTGTTGTTGCCATCCGCGTCGGCCGACAGGCGGCTGAAGTTGTAGGTGCGGATCGAGCCGGCGACGTTGGTGCCTGCCGCATCGGCCGGGGCACCGGTGGTGTCAGTGATCTTGCTGCCGTCGATCGACAGCGTGTAGCGACCATCTGCAACGGAGCCATTCACCACGCCCGCGCCGCTGAACGTCAGCTTCACGGCCGTCTGCGTCGTCCCGATTGCAGTAACGGATGCGACGCTGGCCGTGTAGCTCTGAATCACTGGCCCGCTGATCTGCGACACCGTAAACGCCCCCGCCGCGATACTGCCGGCCGGAATGGTTCCGTTGAAGGTCACCGTCAGGCTGCGAACGCGTGAACGCTGGGCCGTGCCGTCATCCAGCACGATGCCGGCGACGGTGGGGATCGGCGCATTGCTGCCGAAGTTATCGCCGGTGATCGTCGAACTGCGTGCCAGCGTCAGATCAAACGGCGACGAGGGCGACGTCTGCGTCAATCCGGCCGGCGTGGTCTGGCGGACGCGGTACGTGCCGTAGTAAACGCTCGGCGTCAGGCCCGTGAAGGTGTAGTTGCCGTTCGCATCCGTGGTGGTCGAGGCTTCGGCCGTTGTCATCGTCATCGACCAGCTAGTCAGCGTGCCCGTGTTCGAGGATTTGTAGTCGCGCACTTCCATCTGCCACGTCCCGGTCGCGTTCTCGCCGATCGCGGCTGCCAGCGGCGTCTGTGGGATGTAGGTGCCGGTTTTCGCGGCGGCGAAAGTGGTCGACTGAACGTACGTCCCCGCCGCGTCGCTGAGGGTGATCGCGAGACTCGTCGTCGTCGTGCTTGTCTGGAACCCGCCGAGGGTCGTCACCAGCGGAATGCGAACGCCGCCGGGAGTGATCAGTGTGAAACCGAGTTGCTGAGTACGGGTGTGGGAAGCGTTGATGGAAACCGTCAGTCCAGTCACACGGCCGGTCAGGGCGCTGGTGATCGAATTCGTCACGCGCGACGGCGCGTTCGTAGCCGCCGACGCATCCGTGATGGCGGTGCTGCCGGTGCTTGACAGCGTGCCGCTGCCGGTATCGGCCGTGCCGTTGTTGTTGGCGTCGAAGAAGATCTTGGTGCCGCTCAGGCCCGGTTCGCCGGCGTCTTTCACGCCATTGCCGTTGTAATCGCGGAAACTGGTGCCGCTGACGCTCGACGCCGCGACGGCCGCCAGGGCTTTGTCGGCCTGGATCAGGCCGAAGCCCGTGTCGTAATCGTAGCCGACGGTGCCCATGTCGATCGCGGTAGTTTCCAGTGTGCTGTAAACCTGCGTGTTCGTCAGCGACGGCTTGGCCTGCAGCATGAGTGCGGCCACGGCGGCAGCGTGCGGGGCCGCAGCGCTGGTGCCGTAGAAGTGATATTGGCCGTCGTCGAAGAAATCGGTCAGATCCTGCTGGCCGAAGAACGACGTCGCCCCGCCGTCGACCGACGTAATGGCCGGCTGGTTGCGGTATTGGGCCGTCGCCAGACGCGTGCCATCGGAGGCAAACAGGATCGGCGTCCCACCGGCCGAGCTGTAGTAGGCCTCGACCGCGGGCGTCGTGTGATAGGCCGGGGTCTGATCGTAATTCGCCGCACCAACTGAAAGCCCACCCGATGCCACCGGATGGCCGACCGAAGTTCCGCTGTTGGTCGCGAACTGAAGGGTCGAATCGCCCGAGCCGTCGTCGATGTATTTGACCAGGCCGGGGTTCGCCCCGCTGGCCACCTTGATTGCCAGATACACTGTAACCGACGCCGTGCTGCTGGGGTTCACGTAGTCCAGAATCTGGCTGGGATCGGCCCCGACAACGTTCGTTGTCTCGCTCGTCAGCACCGTCGTCTTGGCGCTGTTCAGCAGATACATGCTCAGGCTGTTCGCACTGCCGGCCGTGCCGCCGGCGTTGGTGCTGGCGGAATAGAACGGCTGGTCCCACTGCAGCGACGGCGTGAATTCGCCGCCGGCCGGGATGACGATCTGCTGGTAGACGTTGGTCGTCGCACTGGTATCAAAGTCCATGTACGTCCCCGTGCCGCCGCCGGTGACGGTCGCCGCAGCGGGAAGGAACGATTTTTCGTACGACGACCGGTAGCTGTTGCCGGCGGCGGAGAAGTAGCTGGTGCCGTAGGTGCTGGCGGCGGTGTTCACGGCCTGGGCGACGATGCCGTCCTGGAAGTACGGCTCATCGAAATAGCCGATGTCATCGACGACCACTTTCGCCCCAGCGCCGCCGCTGGCGACGGGCTTGGCCAGCGACAGGATGCCCGTCGCGAACTCCGGCTCGCCGAGGAAGGCGCTGTAGAACGCAATACCCGCGCCTGGCGCGACGTCGTGCACGATTTCCGCCATGCCGCGGCCTTCATCCGTGCCGGGATAGACCGTGCCGTTGGCAGCGTTGTTGTCGGCCGACGTCAGGTCGCGCAGCACATTAACGCCGGATGGCAAATCGCCGTTCGCGACGCCGGTGGAGGCGGTGCCGAGGTTGTTGTAGCTGTCGGACAGGATGCCGACCGTCACGCCCGTGCCGTCCACGCCGTAATCCTTACCGCCGACGGATGCGGTGATCGCCTGCACGGCGTGGTCTTCGGTCTTACCGGCCTTAGTGTACGGCTTGTACGACGGCTTGGCGAACTGCAGGTAGGTGAGCGAGTTCACCTTCGCCAAGGCCGACACGGGCACCGCCGCCGTCAGCACCCGGCCGTAGCGACCGGTGACGGTCGCGCCGAGCGCCGTGAACTGCGCCGCCAACCCGGACGTACCGCCGACCTTGGAGGCGGCCTTCACCAGCACCGTGTCGCCGGACGTCACCAGCAACCGCGAATTCGGCTGATTTTTGGCAAACGTGTACGTCTTATTGCGAATCACTGAGCGCGACTGCGCAGCAGCAGGCCGGGTCGAAAAGTCGTTCGCCAGGTAACTGAGCACGTCGCCGATGTGAGGCAACGATACGGAATAGAGTCGGCGCGATTCCAGCCCTTCGATGGCGAAGGCAGAGTCAACGGCAGCAACAATCGACGACGCGCGACGCGCAGCAGCAAAGCGATTCAACATCGGGAAAACCTTCATCCTTCGATTGGGAACAACGGCCATCGCGGGCAGACGGACGGCCGTCAACTTCGAGCGGGCGGCGGAATATACATCTGCCGCTTTCCTCCGCACAAGCATTTTTTATTTTCGCGCAACGCGCGCCGACTGCCGACCGGCGGACCTGCCGCGTCGGCCGGCACAGAGCGGCCAATCGTTACAATCGCATAGCTATCGCAATGCTGCAGTCAGACCGTGTGGTTGAACTGATTCTGCAGGATCAGGAAATCATTGAAGTCGACGACTCCGTTCAGGTCGTTGTCCGCGCCGAGGTTGTAGCTCGGGCTGCTGCTGGGCTGATTGAACGCGTTCTGCAGGACCAGGAAGTCATTG
>JAQGHK010000524.1 GCA_028288875.1 Phycisphaerales bacterium
TATCTGAAGGCGGAGCGCAATTTGCTTCTCGCTTTGCCCCTCCAGCAGCAGCGACAGGACCTCTTTTTCGCGTTTCGACAAGTGCGGGTTGTCACGATAGGGGATGTGATGTTTCATCGTCACAGAAACTGAAGCCGCGAAAACTCGCTGCCAACAATTCTCGGCTTTGCGATACCCCTGTTTAGGTACGTCCGTAACGCATGTTCATCTTGCCCCGATATGATTGCCTCAACCAAATGATATCCCTTTCGAAGAGTCTTGCGGTCGTTCTCCTGCTCTTGGCCACCACTGCGCTCGGGATAGATTCGCCACGCATCATCGCGCAGCCGGGCTTCGTCATTTTCGATCCAACTAAGGACGGTTTTGCCTACCGGTATGGCCCATCCATCATCGCCAGCGCTGATGGCAAGGTCGATGCGTGGTTCGCCTCGCCCGGCGGTGACGGGGATGACGGGCAGCCGCAGTGGGACTGGATCCGCCATCGCGACAGCAAAGACGGCGGGCGAACGTGGACGCCCGAAGCGGTGGTCCTGAAGGCAACGCCTACTTCGCGCGACCGTCAGTCGGTCTGCGATCCCGCCGTGATCAAATTGGGCGATTGGTACACCCTCGGCGTGACGGCAGTGGAGGATCCCAAAGGCAACTGCAACGAGGTGTTTGTCGCGCGCTCCAAATCGCCTGCAGGGCCGTTCGAGAAGTGGAACGGCACCGGCTGGGGCGGCGCGCCCATGCCGATCCTGCCGTTTCGATCACCAGCAGAAGCCTGGGGCCTTGGCGAGCCGAGCTTTGTGCGGGTCGGCAACACGCTCTACATCTACTACACGGAGAACTCGAAAGATGCGCACGGGCCGACCAGCCGCACGCTCGTCGCCACCGCGCCAGCCGATGCGGACGACTGGCCCGCCCGTATCACGCTCAAGGGCGATGCCTTTAAACGTGAAAAAGACGAGGACTCGGCCGACGTGAAATATGATGACCAGAGCCATCGCTTCCTCGCGATCAGCACGTCCCACCGCATGTTCACCGGCTCGTACATCAACGCCCGTTGGTCGACCGACGGCATCGCCTTCGGCAACCCGACGAAAATCGAGGGCGCGGTGAAGGATCGCTGCCACAACGCCGGCATCAGCGGAACGGGCGAAGGCCATCTGCTGGCTGGCGATCGTAATTTCATCGCCTACGCCTATAGCGACGGCACCCGCCCCGACCCCAGCTGGGCCTTCTGGTACACCTACTTGAACCCGATCTCGATTCGGAGACCGTAACGGACTTGATGTGGACCTCGGCCCTGTTGGAAGAACATTGTGATCATTATTGACTAACGCCTGCTATCAAAGACGGCCCGGAGCCACACCCGCGCCTTCACGGGTGGTCGCTGTCCGGGACGTTGCCCTGAATTTCGTCGTCACCCGGGCCGCCATGAGTGATGATGCGATCGCCCTCCGCGTAGACCGCATCGTTGCCTTCAACCCTACGACCCGTACTAACGCTTCCGGCCGGCACGCTGAAGTCCGGCAATTCGGACGCCTGGAATGTGCGAATGGAGGTCGGCAACGTGACCAGACCCGGTAGCTCGCCGTACCTATGCTTCCGGACGAGAGAGGACCGGAACACCGGCTTACACTCCAATTTTGATGGCCAAGGTCGTAATACCGCTGTTGCCAAGGCCATCCGTGGCCAGCGCTGATACTGACCGCGTCGTTAGCGAGCCGCTGACTTTGGCAAACGTGGCAGTGTAGACGCCGCCGGACAGAGTGGCGATGACGGTTTCCCCGATGCCTGTGGTATTCCCGTCGCCGTTGATATCGAACGACAGGATCAGGCTGGCAACAGTGGCGGGATCGCTCGCCGTCGCCTTGATTGTTAGCGTGCCATTGGGGGCCACCTTTGCGTTGGCGGCGGGGCTTGTGAATGTCACGACGGGGCCGGTGACATCGTAACCGTGGTGGTAAATCTGGCTCGCGGTGTACGAATCGAGTTCGATCGCACCGCCGTTGCTAGCGCCCTTGGCAGCGATTTGAAACGTATTATTGAGGCTGGTCAACGAGTCCTGAAAGTTCAGCTGAAGGTTAGCCCAGTCGTTGAAGGTGCCGGCGTTGGCATCGGCATAGCTAATCACCTGGTTGGCGGGCGTCAGCGAGCTTTCGAGTTGGTAGCTATAGCTCATCAAGCTTTTATAGGCGGTCTTCTTGTCGCTGTTGTGATCGATGCCGCCGTGACGCAGGCCTAGCGTGTGGCCGAGTTCGTGCGCCATGGTGCGCCAAGTGTAGAACGTGTTGCTGAGAACACCGTTGACCGGTCCAATGCCGCCCATTGAGATGATCGTGTCATTTCCGGAAACACCGTTGAAATCCGGCGATCCATAGAAGCTGACTTCTGAATTGCCCGTCGAACCCGACAAAATGGCAAACTTGCTGGTGACGTCGGGAATGACTTTCCACGGCGTGGAAACGTCGAAAATTGCGTTTCCTGTGCTCCCGTCGATCAAGGTATTTGTGACGTTCGAGAACTGACCGACCCCCTTGCCAGAGGTGATCAGCAGGATGCCGCCTCTCAGCTGCGGGAACGTGGCAGTCGCGTCGATGGACGTTGCGTCTGCGGCCTTCACAATGCCGTTGTAGCCAAGGCCGCCCGACTTATTCATGGTGCCCCAAGCGTCGGCCAGCACGCTGTAATGGAACGCGAGTTCGCGGGCGTTTTTGCTGTCATTGCCGAAGTAGTTTTTCTTCACGTCGGCGAGTGAACGCTGATTGACGCCGGGCGTCGATTGGGACCCATTGATGCCGAAGTAAATTGCGTCAGGGTGCAGGTTGCTGCCGGCCATGGTGATGAGATTCCCGCCCTGCAGCGAACCGCCGCCCATGTTGACAGAGAACGGATTGCCGCCCTTGTCCTTGCCCGAGCCGCCATCGACGTGCAGCGTGACGCCGGCGACGATGCCGTCGGACAGGGCCGGGGCGTTGGCGAACATGTTCACCAGTTGGTGAATCGCGCCGGCCGGCGGTTCGTTGCTGTAGGGATTGCCGGTGGTGCGCGGCGTCGTCCAGTCGATTTCCATGAACAAGTCGCGCTTTAGCAGGTTGGCGCCCATGAGGCTGAGATTGAGATCGCCCACACCGTCGCCGTTAATGTCGATGCCGCCGCCGGCCGCTTCCCAGTGATCGAGCAGGCCGTCTTCGTCGGAATCGAGATGTGTGGCGCGGACGATCATCGAACCGCTGGACGTGGTCGCGTAGAACGCGACGCGATGGTCGCCGGGGCGAATGACGCGCGATTTACCGGCCGCATCGGTGGTGGCCAGGGAGATAGGGTCATTGACGCCAAGGCCGGTGATCGTCTGGCCGCCAATTTTGTCGCCGACCTGGGCAACCACGAGAGATCCCGCCGGGTGGACAACCAGTGCTCCGGCTAGGCTGTTGAGGTTAGTGTCCATGTTGACGCGTGTGGTCCACAGCCCGAGCTTATTGGTGAACAACATTGGCAGGCCGGTACGCGTGTTGGTCGAACCGTTAGCGCTCGGCGTGCCGATGAAAGAGACATCGACGCTGTCGCCGACCATGCCGGTGACGCCAAGCTCTTTGTGGACGACGCCGACGCGAGTGTCCATCGAGAACGAGCTGAAGAAGACGTTTTTTCCCGCGTCGTCGAAGCCAAGCTCGGGGCCGGCCCCGGCGGCGGTCGTGCCGTTTTCACCAGCGATGGTGACAATCGCCCCCCACGTGCTGCCGTTCAGGAAGCGGGCGAAAATGCCTTGGCCCTTCCCGCGATCGCCTGCGAAGACGACGACTTTGCCGTCATCGCTGACGCCCGGCGCGCCGCCGAGCGTGGTGAAGCCCATCGAGCTGTCGGCGACGATCTGCACGACGCCGAGGCTGTTGTTGTAAAGCGTGATCGGCGAGTTCGCCGCGCTGCCCGCGCGGACGATGATGTTGCCATTGTCGGCGATCATCGGCATCAATACCCCGGCGGCGGCGATGGTTTTGGTCGGCGTCGCCAGCGAGCGCGTCGAACCGTTGAGCACGCCGAACGCCGTCTGGCCGGAGTTGTTGGTCGTGGGGAAGGGGAAGACCGCGCTGAACTGCGCGTTGCCGCCGCTGTCGCCGGTCGCCGCCGTGGTATACGAATCGGTCGACGCCGAGTTCCACAATTCGATGAAGCTCTTGAGCGTCGCACCGACCACCCGGGCCTGCGCCGCCACTTGTCCCTTGTCATTGATTTGGACAGTCTGCATGAACGTGCGGGAGGAATCATTGTCGAAAGAGGGCGAGATTTCCTTCGACGTTCCGCCGGCCGGCTTAATAAAGAGTCCGTCGCCGACCTGGTGTTTTCCGACGTAAGCGACGATGCCGTCGTCGTTGATGGACGGTCCGGTGCCGAAGCCGGTGAAGTTGCCGACGCCGCTTTGCGCGATGACGTCGTAACTGTACGACGCGCTCAGCAGCGCACGCTGCTCCAGCGTCTCGACATTCAACTTGAACGTCCCGATCGATGGACACCGTCGCTTCGCTAGACGATTTTCAACGACCCGGGGCGAAACCTTGGATGCCGAAATGGACACGGTCGTAGCTTTGAAGTGACGCATTCTTTCCTCTTTCCCCGAATGTGACGAGGCGAGCTCCACACAAAATGGAGCATTTCGATTCCGACTAGTGGAGACTACGAAGTAACCGCCTGCCGGCCGATCGAGTGACGTGACGGGGCGATACTACCGCATTCTGTGTCATGACACCGGCTAATTTACGGTAACCTTGTAATCGGTGGCTCAGGGAGTGATGTGATTCGTGGGGCACGGCCCTGCCGCAGGCGCGAAGCAGCCCCGCTTCGGTCGTGAATCGTCAAGGTGCGCATGGAGCAGGTCGAAGAGGACGTGCTTGCCTTTGCCAGAAGGTCTGCACCAGTGGCGGCCATTGATCGAGGGGAAACCCTAAGATTCGCGGCGAGATGAATGGCCGACTGGCGGCGAGCTCTGACGTGAATAAGAGGGCCGCCATCGTCAAAAAAATGAAGATCGGCAATCTTGCGAATGATCCCGACGTCCGCGGTCGGATCGAAGATATTGATCGGCTAGAAAAAGAGTGTGCACTAGCAAAGGCTGAGGCCGAATCGATAGCCTCACGGGCAAGACAACAACTAGACCCCGCTCCTTCAGCCGTTTCCCGGCAGGCGGTGGCGGAAGCCAACCCGCAGCCCTCGACGCCTGTCACGCTCTGGGATGGTACACATGTCGGCCACCGCGGCGGTGTTTTTCCACTACAGCACAAGCGGGAAGAAGGTTCACGAAAAACCCCAAAGATCCCAGTGCCATACGCCGGCATCGGCCGTGAAGGTACGAGAGCGGCGTGCTAGGGTCTAGGAACGAGGTTCGCGACTGCATGACTGCCGGCGATTCAGATTACGACCTCGACGCTTTCGAAAATGTCATCCTGATCGCGCGCGCCCGTGTCGCGACCGGTCGAGCCGTACAAGCGGTCGCTGCCGGGGCCAACCGGCGACAACGAACGCGAACGTGGCAATGCTTGGATTCATGACGCCCGCTCCTTACTCACTTCAAACTTTGCGACTACGGATTAACGATGACCTTGACATAGTTGTCTTGCCACGCCGCCGCACCTCGGGGACTCACACCGGGGCTGACACGCCCGGTGGCGGCGGCTGGGCGGCGGGGGAAGATCGCTCGTCCAGGGCTGCCCGGTGCATCACGTCGACCTTCGCCATCGCCAGCCGGCGGGTGACGCGGAGGGCGTAGACGACGTCGACCCCCCGGTCAGGCCCAGCACCAGCAGCGTGTTGGCGACGAACCCGCCCGGCCGGCGGGTGCGCGGGGCGGCGGCGGCGAGCAGGGCCAAATCCATGGCGTCGCCGGCCACGCGAGACCACAAGCCGGCGGCCAAGGTCGGCGTAATCGTGTGTCCCGAGAGCAGGGTAACGCCGGCGACGGCCTCGCGAACGCCCAAGGCGGGGACCAGTAGCGGGTGCTCGTCCACGCCCAAAAGGTCCCGCTCGACGGTGCCCTGCCCAAAAATTTCGATTGCCGCGATGGCCAGGCTGACCCAGCCCAGCCCGCGGGCTACTTGAATGTCCTTCATGAGATTCCTCCGTGAAAGGGATGCGTGACTGATACGATGGCCCGTTAGTTAGGCTTCAGCACGACCTTGATGCAGTCGTCCTTCTTGTCACGGAAGGTCTTGTACATGGCCGGGGCGTCGGCCAGCGGGCGGACATGGGTGATGACGAACGATGGGTCGATCTGCCCTTCCTCGATCCGCTTCAACAGCGGGGCCAGATACCGCTGGACGTGCGTCTGACCCGTCTTGATCGTCAGCGCCTTATTCATGAGCGCCCCGAACGGGAGTTTGTCGGGAAACCCGATGTAGACGCCGGGGACCGAGATCGTCCCGCCCTTGCGGCAGCACATGATCGCCTGCCGCAGCACGTGCGGGCGGTCCGTCTCCAACATGACGGCCGCCTTCACATTGTCCATCACCGCATCGAAGCTGGCCGCCCCGTGCGACTCGGCCCCAACGGCGTCCACGCACCGGTCGGGCCCCCGCCCCTTGGTCATCTCCATCAGCGTCTCGTAGACGTCCTGCTTCATGAAGTCGATCGTCTCCGCCCGGCCCTTGGTCCGGGCCATCTCCAGCCGCTCCGGTACCGTGTCGATCGCGATCACGAGATCGGAA
>JAQGHK010000561.1 GCA_028288875.1 Phycisphaerales bacterium
GCCCCGCACTCGGAACCGTACTGTTATTGATGCAGAGCAGGTGAGGACGCCGCTCAATCGCCCGATCCATACTCCCCCGCTCATCCTTCGTATTCATCCCAATATACTGAGCAGAGATCGCCTTGTGCGAAATCTCGGCCGCGTACCCGGTCTCCAGCCCATAGCCAGCCCAAAACACGCAATTCCAAGCGATATCCCTTGCCGATCGAATCTTCCGACGACCCGTACCAGCTAGCTCCTTGGGGAAGGCCACGGCGATCTCAGCCAGCATCGACTTCCGGTAAGACTTGATATGGTGCCAGCCAGCGAGACGAGGCTTCGTCCCGAACTTCATATCCAGTAAATCCCCCGCGTTCTTGCATGCCCTGAGATAGACACCCCCACCAGCCGTACTAGCGAGCCGGACCAGCGCGCCGCAGGTATAGACGATGTTGGGCACGTAGCCTGAGCTCTCTTCGACGGTCGGCGCAAGCAGGGGCGACGCCAGCCGGCCGAGAACACGCGAAGGATCATTCTTATCGAGTAGGGCCGCGCCGATGCTGTAAGTCCTGACGGCACCAACGCCATGCGTGAGCACCAGAAACCCCTCGTCGATCTCAATCGGCGAGCCGCAGTTGCCAAGCTGATCCACTCCCAAGGATATTGAGGTTCCAGCAGCCGGTCGCCGCCGCTCCACTGGTAGAGTTCGTCGGAGAACACGAGGAAGATGCTGCGATTATCCTGTCGCGACAGCATGGCGTAGCGCCCGTTTATCTTTCGGGGGAACAGCGCCATCGCCCACGCCAACATCCTAAGCTGCAACGAACACTGCAACCAGTAACGCGATTGAAACCAGAAAAACCTTGCCGCGTGGGGCGCGTCGGCAATGCCGCCTACGCGCCCTTGTTTCTTACCAAGCAAGGTACCCGATCCGGATACAAGCGGAGGCAACCTCCGTATTGTCGGTACGCCAATGTTTCCACTAGCGCTAACCGGCCTCACAGCGCGCAGGCTGGTTGAGATCTTGATTGCCAGTGCGCGACCGCCAAAGTGAGGGTACTCCACTCCCAGGCCTATCGCGTTACGATGTAGGCTGTCAGGCCAATCGGTTAATCCGTTTCACCGCGAATATCTCAACGCAGAATTCTCACCACAAAGTCGGAGGTTCGTAGCAAGGTGAACGAACAAAAACGGCCTTGGCGATAACGCCAAGGCCATTCGGATAGCGGGCTCGTTATGTTACCCATCACATCGTAAAAGTAGCGTTTTTTACCTGTTTTCAACGGGCAGCATAGCAGCTAGTTCGAATCCTGTTGCTCCTGATGCGATGAGTTCAATCCGGCCGACGCCGCAGGCCGACCATCCCTGCGACCAGCATTGCTCCTAAGCCTGCGGGTTCTGGAACCGAGACGGTCGGGCTGAAATTGTTGAAGGCGATGCCGATGCCTGACTGCTTCGTTCCCACGAAGGTCATGCGGATTTTGTCAGCATCGCCCGTCAGATTGTTGAAGGAGAATTGCCACGGCCGGCCGTCCAGGGAATTCGGATCGGTCTGGAGAATTCCCACCGGCGACAAGGCGCTGGCGATCACCTGATTCGAGGCGTCTAATACGTCAACTTGCCATTGCTCGGTCGCATTCTCGACCGAATCGATGTCCCAGATCTCGCCGGAAAGGCTGCGGATCGGCGTCGTTGTGTCGTAGTCGGCGATGAAAACGAATGGGGTCGGCGTGGCAGTATCGACGTCGCCTTGTTTGCGTAAAAACCAGTTGCCCAATTGATCGGACAAGCCCGGCAGGTCGCGGGCGCTGTCTTCCGGCTCGAACGTGCCCCTGAAACCTCGCGCGCCGTCGTTTGCCTGAGCGCCGACCAATTCGAAATGCGGAGCAACATCGGTGTCCGGTTGGTAGATGTTGTCACCGTTAGTGTCGAAAAAGAAGCCGACGGTTCCCCCATCGATCGCGTAAGGCGTCGTCAGGGCCGCGTTGTCGACGGGCGATGAACCGTCAGGGGTGTGCTCGAAGTCGAGCAGGTTGCCGTGGACCCACGGCGCGGCCAGTGCAATGATCGCAGCGGCATACAAGGCCCGGCTTGCCGGGCGTGAAGCAGGAAACCAAGACATGAGACATTCCTTCGATGAAAAGGCTACGGCAAGCGCGAATTGCGACACGTGATGCTGCCTGGTGATTCCTGTCCCGTAGCGGCCGGGAACCACGCACTAGATGCTTGAACTTATCGCTTTGGACGGATGCGATAAATTCGGCATTTGTGTTGTCATCAATAGTGATGACTCTGTCGCTCCTCGCCGAAGCAGTTCAGCCGCGATGCAGAGCCGGCTGACCAACTCAGTGCGGTCGCCCGCCCCGATCCGCGCCAGCAAACGGCTGAAATGGGACCGAAGCGTCGAATGCTCGATGCCGATCGTACGGGCGATGATGTGATCGGACCGGGCCATCAGAACCAGCTCCGCGATTTTGACCTGCTGGGGCGGCAAACGAAGCAGCACCGTCAGACGGCGCCACGTCTCGCCATCGATCGGCACCGCGTCGGCCGGCAGGACGAGTGCGGGAATATTAGACGCTCGACGGACAGCCACGATTTCGATCCCCTGACTTGTGCACCGGCGGATGTTGCAATCGCCCGCGTGATAACACTTATAGTCTACCACACTCATAGTGTGTAGACCCAGATAGCGTGCCGCCCGACTCTTTCGCGGTGGCAGTTGCTCGCACATTAGCCCCCTTGAAGCTTTTCGGTGCCGAAGTCCGTCGGCACCGCGAATCGCTCGGATATTCCCAGGAACGGCTGGCCGAGCTCGCCGGCATTCACCGCAACTATGCCGGGGCCATCGAACGGGGCGAACGAAACGTCGCCTTGCTCAATATGCTTCGGATCGCGAAGGCGCTTGGCGTCCCCTTGAGCACGCTTCTCAGCGGCATCGAAGGTACACCTGCCTCTCGGTCAACCGATCGGGCGAAGCGGGCCGCCAAATAGCCGCCCGGCAATCTTTGGCCGAATACCTTGTCGATCTTCGCCATGTCGGTGCCCCTCGTTCAAAAACATCTCTCGACGACATTACTAGCGTCTTATACAGGCTGTTTTTCAATTTTCGGCTCTCGAACAGACGGCCAAACGAGTTTTCCAAATAAGATCGCCGCGCGCGGAGCCGCGCAGGACGCTTTTATGGATGGCCACGTCATCCAGTTTTTTCTTGACAGGGTTCGCGGAGCTCGAAACCTAGTTGCGAACCTACACATGACCTGTACGTCCTGCCGCGCCAGCAACCATCGTGATGAGCTCAGCTGGCTCAACCGGCTTGGCCACATGCATAAGGAAGCCGGCGGATACAGCCTTCATACGGTCTTCGGCTCGTGCGTAAGCCGTCAGGGCGATGGCTGGAATGTCTCCGCCGCACGTCTTGCCGAGGGCACGAACACGCCTGATCAATTCGTACCCGTCGTTTTCGGGCATGCCGACGTCCGAGCACAGCACGTCAAACTGGCCTTCTCTCAGCAAAACGAGTGCTTCTTCTGCAGAACCGGCGGTGGTGGCAACGGCCCCTCGATCTTCGAGCAATCGCTTGACTAGAGCGCGTGCGTCAGGCTCGTCGTCCACGACCAGCACACGAATGCCTTCGACGTTTACAGAGGGGTCAGGGACGCGTGCGGAGACCGGACTGGACCGAGGATGGCGGCGGGATGCCCTGGTCTCCGATTCGCCGTGGATCACCAACATCGGCAGCGAAACAGTGAACGTCGAGCCAAGGCCACGGCCGCCACTGCTTACGCTGATCGATCCGCCGTGAAGTTCAACCAGCTGTTTTACGATGGACAAGCCTAGACCCAGTCCACCATGCTTGCGCGTTGTGGAAGCGTCGGCCTGGCGGAAGCGGTCGAAGACATTGGGCAGGAAGTCGACGGGGATGCCTTCACCCGTGTCGACTACGCTGACTTCAAGATGCGACTCAACACGTTCGAGCAACACCTGCACCCGGCCACCCTTGGGCGTGAACTTGATAGCGTTGGTTAAGAGGTTCCAGAGCACCTGCTGAAGCCGGTTCACATCCCCGCTGATCTGGGCACCGTGCGGGGGGTCGACGACCGACCGAAGTCGAATGCCTTTGGCATTGGCCGTCGGGCGTGCTGTTTCGACGGCGGCCTGCACGATGGCGGACAGGTCTAGCCGCTGTAAGTCCAGTCGGACCTTGCCGCTGATGATGCGGCTCATGTCCAGTAGGTCTTCGATAATCTGGGCCTGCGCCCGCGCATTGCGTTCGATGACTTCCAGCCCTTGAGCCAGATCGGCCGGGTCGTCCGACTGGCGCATGATCTGAGACCAGCCGAGCACGGCATTCAACGGCGTGCGAAGCTCGTGGCTGAGTGTGGCCAAGAATTCGTCCTTCATGCGGCTGGCATGTTCCACATCAGAACGGGCGGCACGCTCGCTTTCCAACAGGGTCTGCCGTTCGGCCTCGGCCAGCTTTCTGTCGGTGATGTCCAGTGTCACGCCATCGAATCGAGTTGGATTGCTATCGCTATCGTAGTAGGCCCGGCCTTTGGCACGGACCCAACGAATCTGCCCTTGGGGGGACACCGTCCTGTACTCGATGTCGTAGTCTTCGCGATTGAAAACAGCGACTTCAACCGCTTTTCGGGTGCGATCTCGATCATCGGGATGCAGGATGGCGTAGAAGCGGTCGAAGTCGACCTCTGCGTGTTCAGGGAGCCAGAAGTGTTCTTTGCACTTAGTGTTCCAGACGATATGTCCCAGGGGCATCGGGCAATAGAACGTACCCAGGTCCCCTGCTGCCACGGAGAAGGTGAGGCGTTCTTCGCTCTGGCGCAGTGTCCGTTCGATCCTGGCGCGCTCGATGGACTCCCAGCACCGGCTCGCGACGTGCCGCACGAGCTGCACGTCCTCCGCCAGCCACTGCCTTCGCACCCGCTGGTGGACGGCCATCGCCGCAACGAAACGCCCGTCCTTGTGCAGCGGCACACAGATCACGGCCTGGATCATCGTGGCCCGATAGGCGGTCGTGTCCTCGGGCGGTGGGTCATGCGAATCAATGTCCTCAACGACGTACGGCTCGTCAGCACGCATCAATCGGAGCACTTCCCGCCCGAACTGGGTAAAGGAGTAGCGGCCGACGATGCTCGGCACGCCTTCGGCGTTGTAGTCACCGGTCAGGTTGAAGGTGTCTTGGTCGGTCTCCACGTCCGCGTAGGCGCAGCGATCGGCACCCATGTGCTCCCCGAGCAGTCGCGCATAGGTCGCAGTGATTGAAGCGGCGTTGGTCAGGGGTCGAACCGCGTCGTCAAGGTCGATTAAGAGCCGGTCGCGCGCTCCAGCGCGCTTTCGGCCTTCAATATCTGTGCACGTTCCAAACCACCGCACGATTGCGCCGGCCTCATTGCGGGCGGCCTGTGCCCGCACGAGGAACCAGCAGTACACGCCATGCCGGTCGCGGACGCGGAATTCCAAACCGTACGGATCGCCCGTATTAAGGGACACCGCCCATGCCGCGGCCACGCGGTCCATGTCGTCAGGATGGACATACTGCGCCCACTCTGCGGCCCCGCCTGCTTGCTCTTGGGCAATGCCGATGTACTCAAACCACCTGCGGTTGTAGTAGTCGAGCGTTCCATCCGGCCGCGCCGCCCATACGATCTGCGGCATGGCATCGGCCAATTGGCGAAACTTTGCCTCACTGTCACGCACAACGAACTCAGCGTGTTTGCGGTCCGTTATGTCCGTGGCGGTGCCAATCCACTCCGTGATTTGGCCGCGGGCATCGAGGATGGGGACTGCCCGCGAACACGTCCAGCCGAGCGTCCCATCCCCGCGGTATACGCGATGCTCCAGTTCGAACACGGTCTTATTTTGGATGGAATGGGCAATTCGTTCGCGGATAGGAGCGTGCTCCGACTGGGGAATGTTTCGTTCCATCCAGTCGCGAATGGGCGCGTCGTTGCTGGCGACCAGACCCCGGCCGTCCAGCGGCTGCATCTCCGTCCAGTCGGCGCTCATCTGATAGAAAACACCGCTGCTGGCTTTTGCAAAGGCAAGGAAACGACGCTCAGCGGAATTAGTCGCTGATTCAAAGCAGTCGAGGTGCGTGGGGCCGCTCGGGATCGCGTTAGTAGGAACGACCGGGGGCGGTGTCGGTGATTCTTGCATGGGTCGCTGCAATCCCTGCTACGCGCGGCCGTAGCACAAATCTAGTTTACATTGCCGCCAAAGGCCTGCCTGCGTTCAAACTGCTTCTCATCACGATGACTCCGAAGTCGCGGATGGGTCTAGGAAAGATTCTGCTAAGCTGGCAACAGTCTATCAAGCAATTGCTTTCATATGACGTTCATTTTGTTCCCTCGCGGATGCGATTGACAGCATCGGCCGGCATCTGATTAAGCTGATGGGATGAACAGCGCAAAAGGTCGCGAAAGCCGCTTACGCCGTGCTGAGACGGTCGAAGAGTTGACCCGTCAAAATGTCGAAACGATCACGGAAATGGAGAACGCCGTCGAGAGCGGCCGAAAGCTGGGCGATCGCCTTGCCGATGGCTTCGCCTCCGTCGTGGGCAGCTGGCCGTTCATCATCGCCCAGAGCATCCTGCTGATCGCATGGGTGAGCCTGAACGTCCTGAACTTTTGCCGGCACTGGGATGCCTATCCGTTCACGTTCCTCAATCTAGCCTTGTCCTTTCAGGCGGCGTACGCGAGCCCGATCATTATGATGAGCCAGAACCGTCAGGGGCGACTGAGCGATCGCAGGAACCACCTGGACCTTCAGGTCAACCTGCTGGCCGAGCAGGAGAACACCGAAATGTTGCGCCTACTGCGCGTCATCAGCGAAAAGCTGGGGATCGAGATTCCGCATGAAGCGGCGGTCCGAGCGCTCGAACAGACGACCAAGCCCGCAGAACTCGTCGAGCAAATCGACAA